>NZ_JAFMPN010000020.1 GCF_017351175.1 Desulfovibrio sp. Huiquan2017
CTCCGGGCCACTGAGCTGACGGCCCTGTCTTTGTTTGCGGAGAGCGTACCACGGGTTTTTCGGCCCAAATGGGCGAAACACGGAGTTGTCGTTCAACAACGACTTCATGTCGGCAAAATGCAGACAGCCGTCGCCCAAAAACAGGCTAGGTGCGGTCGATTGTGCTTGACAGGTTTTCAGGCGTGTATTTAGCCGCGCTGGCTAGCGTTCAAAGTAAACTCATAATCGACCATCCGTTACCCGAAGCAAATCCGAGCTGTTTGAAATAACTTTCTATGAGATTGAATATGGCGAAATGCGTGTTGCCGTGGCCCATACGATTAACATTAGATGTGGGCCAGCTTTCGGGGGGGGGGGCAGGTCAATGCCTCTTCACTCTTGCGAGTAAGCCGTTCATGTTGAGTCATGGCTGTTCTGACTTCTTTCTTCACGGATTGTTTGGGGCAGGTGTTGATTGATTGTAAGCACGGTTCACCTCTGTCAAAAGAGAAGGGGAAGCGTAAGCTTTATGTCTGCCTGCTGAGGAAACTCAGAAAACGAAAAATGCCGATCATTGCTGATCGGCACTTTTGTTAACGATTGGCGGAAGCGTACAGGACCCTGTAGCCGTAGTGTGCTGGAGGTCTGCTTATCGCTTCGCCATCATTGACGATTTGTCCTGTTCTCTGTTCGTGTCGTCGTGGTCATCATGACTCGGGATCGTCCGCTTTTCAAGTGAGGATATGGATTCTGGACGATGTCCTGGAACCATGGCTCTTGATTCTTGCCTTTGTGCACCTGCGCAGCCCAAGAGCCGTGCCCCTTTTCCGGAAAAATACAGGTCGCCGAAATCGTCCAGCTTCTGCCAGACTCTCGCTGTGCCACTGCGGAAGCCATGGCCCATGCGCTATTCTCGCAAAAAAGCGAACCGGCGAAATCCGTAGGTGAATCGTCGGTAGTTTGCCGGTGTCAGCCTAGGCTACAGCAGCCCCGCCGCCTTCCTGTCTTCGAGATATTCCTTGATTGCCTCGACATGATCTGCGTCGAGGATGCCGAACCAGTCTTGCAGGTGGGTGATCTTGTTCTTGAGCTCCTGCTTGTCGGACAGACTTTTCTTCATCTTGTTGATGTCCTTGAACGATGTCGTGGGGCTGGAGCTTGCCAGCTTATCACGCAGCGCGTTCATCTGGCTGTCGATACTGCCGAGGACCAACTCCTTGGCTCCTGCCAGTGTCTCAGGGCCGACCTCGTAGTCAATCACTGGAGCCAACGGCGCATGATTGCGGCCCAAGATGCCCCATCGGTTAGTGAGCTTCATCCATGCCTCCCGGAACCCGTGGTAGCTGCCGGAACTCTCTTCCTTGCTCATGTAGCGGGAGAGCTTCTCCATGTCCTTCGAGATCGCTTTCACCGTCGTCGCGAACTGGGCATTCTTGGGATCGACGCCAACAACTCGACACCATGTGGGGTGGAGCCAGTTCCAGAAGTCCTCGCAAGTTGTCTGATCGCCCAGCGAGCCGACTAGATGGAAGTGTGGCTTCCCTGTCTGCTCTTGTGGCTCGATCCTCCATACCCACCAGCATTGCGGGTGCTTGCGGCTCATTTCTCGGCGAAGGTTGTCGAGGTGCCGTTTCCATGTCTCAGGCTGTTCGCTGACAGAGTCCGTGTAGGTGAGCGTCACCAGCAGTTCCGGCTGGGCGGTGAGATCATTGATCGCCTTGATGAGCTTGTTCCGGCTCCTCTTCTTGAACCCTCCCATCTGCTTGGAGGGAGCTGTAGGGGGTTGTGTGCTGGTGGTGGGATTCCCCGTCTTCGTGCGGCGTTGTCGAGGGGTGACACCTGTCACGCTCCGGAATCCAAGGCGCAAGATGAAGGGGGAAGAGGTGGGGAGATTCGTGTTCGATGTGGGCTTGTTGCCTCTCAGGCGTTGGTGTCAGTGGGTTGCCGATATACAGCACATATACCTAGACAAGGGGGAAGTTTGTAGCGCACCCGAGGACGATGAGCAATATCCGATCACTACAGATGCTCGCTTTCCTGTGCCTCAGGGGGTGACAGAACAGGTCAGAATTTCACGGAAAAGTGAGCCTCTCAAAATTTTTGCATAGCTCCCTGAGAGGGTCACTTACAGGTTACTTCGCGGAGGGGGAGTCGATGGTCTTCGGCTAGGACTTCGAAGGCCGCTTGTGGGCTTTGTGGAGTTGCGGCATTCGAGTCTTGAGAAACGACGTCAGTGTCGGAGGCGTGACCTCGAAGTAACGGGCAAGAGCAGCCCTCGTCATCCCCTTGCCGAGGAGCTCTTCGATTTCCTTCTCCTTGCCGTCCAGCTTGGACTTGCCGAGGGAGCCTGCGGGCCTGCCCAGCGTCTTCCCATCGGCCTTCGCAGCCTCAAGCCCCATCTTGGTGCGTTCGCTGATCAGGTCTCGCTCAATCTCGGCAAGGACACCGAACATCGCGATCTGAATCTTGGCTGTGGTGTCGTGATTGCCGTTGAACTTCATGCCGTTCTTGATGGCGATGAAGGTCACATCCTTTTCCCTCAAGGCATCGATGGTCAACACGATCTGGGAGAGAGAGCGGCCAAGCCGAGACAGTTCGGAGACAATGAGCGTGTCTCCGGATTCGAGCTCTTCGAGGAGCTCGTCTAGTCTGCGTTCTTTCGTCGACTTGCGGCTACTGGCTTCGAGACGGAACCAGTGGTCAATCTTGATGCCTTCCTTGTCGGCGTAACGGCGGATTTCCAACTCCTGATTCTGGTGATCCTGCTTGGCGGTGGAGACTCGAATGTAGGCGAAGACATGGGGCATATGGACCTCGGCAGTGAAGGTGAAGACGGAAACGTCACGGAGTGATTTTTCTTGACCATTTACGAAGAAATAAGTCAACCGTTTTCTACTTCATTATATGATGAGAAAAACGATCGTTTTCTTCTCCCGTTGTGATGTCCTTTTTACTCCCTATTTGCTTGACAGATGGCGTCAGTCCGGCAATATGTCACACAAATAAAGGAGCACACGATGGCTGCTTTCCCTGAGATACTGTTTGACTTTGCATTCTTTCCCCGATTCGACGAGAACATAGATCAACTTTCGGAATTGGCCGAAACGGAGGATTGGGGTTATCAGAACACAGAGTCTGATTACGCCTTGCCAGTGCTGAGGAACTATGTCCGGTTCACCTATGCCCGGCTTGCGGAAGA
This sequence comes from Desulfovibrio sp. Huiquan2017, assembly GCF_017351175.1. Classification (NCBI taxonomy): domain Bacteria; kingdom Pseudomonadati; phylum Thermodesulfobacteriota; class Desulfovibrionia; order Desulfovibrionales; family Desulfovibrionaceae; genus Desulfovibrio; species Desulfovibrio sp. Huiquan2017. The sequence goes on from NZ_JAFMPN010000020.1 coordinate 3,179, forward strand.
GGGCAAGATTGAAATTACAGATGATGGTGCGAAGGCTGTATTCAATTCTGGTCTCGTTACAGAGACTCAGGAGCCGATATACGCCATGTTTGTACCCAATGAAATTGAGGGGCGACAGCCGTGGTTTTTCTCAGGATGGTATAGAAGAGGCGAGTACGATCTGACGGATTTTGCCAAGCTTCCCGACATGGCGAATTACTACGATAATCCTCATCTGTTAGTTATGGATGTTCAAAAAGAGCTCCGCCCCAACCTCGAGCATATAATCGCAGACAACAAAGAGCGTTTCCCAGCCCCATTTAATGCTATGGACAACTACATGCTTCAAACCTTTTTGAAAGGGGCAATCGATAACGCAATCGAAAGGGTCCGCCGAAACTACAAAGCCGCAATCCCTCAATTCCATAGAGGACAGGTTCAACTGCTGTTGCCGCTGTGTATTTCTGAGCCCTCCAGAGCTGATCTGGCCTTAGTGGTAAATGATCATGGTGATTTCTACCGGGCTGCGACCTGCCTAACTTTGGACATGGCATACAATAACGCCCGACAGCTTGCGCGTCCGGACAGAGACTGGTTGCAACCGTAAAAATGGCGGTGGCCCCTCGAATCATGATCAGTGTTTTTTGACCTGCAAAGAACGTGTCAGGTGCTTTATGTCGAGGTCGAATTCCACCTTCAACATCAGCTCCTCGTACCTGATCCTCTCCGTGTAGTGGCTGGCGTAGTAGTCGCCCGACATCGACTGCGGACGGTTGCCCAAGCTGTTGGCGTGGCCGACAGTCTCTTCGATCATGCCGATATCCACTCGGGCTTGCTTCGCGGCATCGATGAACGTGTTGCGGAAGCTGTGGAAGTCCTTCTTGAATCCGGCCCTCGGCGGCTGGATATCCAGTTTTCCCTTGAACCTGTCGTTGAACCACTGTGAGACGACCTTCCCGTATTTTCCCTGCCTCGGCTTGATTTCAGGGAAGACTCGGTCGTGTCCTGCCTTGTGCACTCGCTCGACGAAGGCTGGGAAGTCCAGTTCATCCGTCAACACTGGATGCAGGGGAACAGTTCTGATCGCGTTGGCGTTTTTTACCCGTGATGAGTCGTCCTCGTCATCAGGCCTGATTCGGATGCACCAGAGGTCGTCGGCCTTGTAGAGGTCGTCGCATCGCAGTTGGGCCAACTCGGACTGTCTCGCGCCGGTGTAGAGTGCCAGCGGGACCATCCAGAACTGGTACGGCGAGCGGAAGGAGTCGTTCACATACTGCGGGGCGGCGAACATCTTGCGCAAATCCTCGATGGTGTATGCCTCGTGTGTGGAGTGCTGCGGCTTTCCCTTAGGAAGGCGTTTGCCGTCTGCGAAGTTGGTCGTCATATATCCTTGGTTGATGGCCCACCGGAAGAAACGGCCCATGACGCCGATCTTGTCGTTGACGGTGCGGGCTGACACGGCTTTCTCGTGGTCAAGTTTGGCTACTTCCACGGCGGACATATCGGGATGCCGCTTTGTGTAGTTGGGCGGAAGCGATTTCAGAACATCAATATAGTCCCGCATGCAACGGTGGTCGATTTCGTGAACGGTTTCTACGTCCGCGATCTCTATGAACTCTCTGATCGTGAAGTCGTACTTTATCTTCGTTTCACGCGTGATATCGGTCGCGTTGATAAAGTCGTCGATGAGGTCTGTGACAGGGGCGGTATCGATCTGCGCCGCTGCTGTAAATGCTGGGGCAGGGGGTGAAACCACTGGAGTCATCTGAGATGGGGGGGCGTGAAAGGTGGACTCAGGAAAAAGTCTGCCGAGATATTCCTGTTCCGCAATGACATCGCCCTCGGCTCGGAGTTTGCCGACATGGGCGAACTGGACCAGCACCTTGTGCATTTGTCGGGCCACGAGATTGTATTCGAGTGAGTCCACCGGGAGCGGTTCCAAGCCGCACATGGATCGATATTCATCGACGAAGCACTGGATACCCTTGTTGTCCGCTGCCTGCATGGACTGCGTGACCTTATCGAGGAAGAATCGAGCCAGCTCGGCCTCGGCGATGGCCGGTCCAGCCGTGGGAGGGAGAAGCGAGTCTTCAGGGGGTGTCGGTTTGGATGACGCCGGAGCGGCTCTGAGCGCATCATCCATGTCGATGAGATATTTCAGGTAGGTGCGCAGAGTCTGCTGCAATGCCTGCGGGTCCATTACGTCGCTCTCCTTTGCCTTGTGAAGGAAGTTCCGGGTCGCAGAGGCTAACTGCCCTGCCTTACGCTTGGCAAGGCGTTTACGGCCCGTTTTCAGGCTGATTTTGATGATCTTCTTCCCGATGGTCGGTTGCAGCGGTTCCGGGATGAAGTAGCGAAAGTGGTAGGTCGTTCCTTGGAGCGTCAGGTAGTCGCTCATGATGGCCTCGCACTAGGTCGATTTGACGTCGGATCGTCCTAAAACCGTCCTAGTTTGTGTCGCGAGAACAGGGTGTTAGGTGGCCTGAAAGGGAAAAGGCCTGCATAACAGGCCCTTGTGATCGATTGGCGGAAGCGTACAGGAGTCGAACCTGCCCGTGACATCACTGCCACACATTGGTTTTGAAGACCAAGCGACACACCGGTGCCGAAACGCTTCCGTGAGTTTTTCGCGTAGGCACGCCGTCTGCTTCGTTGCTGCGGCGATTTCAGATCCGTGCGTATTTGGAATACGCGGCGGCCCTGAAATCCCTTTGCGCCTCGCATCCGACGCGCCTACGCGAAAAAATCGCTCTTGCGCGTCGTTTGCTGTGACGCCAGGGGGAGCGGGGCCTTTGCGTATCGGGATACGCGGCAGTCGCTTCCCCCTCTGCGGGCGGCTCGGAGGGCACTCGGTTGCGCCCCGTCTCCGGGCCGGACAGACGGATGCCTACCGGAACCAGACCCCTATCAAGTTTGGTCCAGGTGGACAAGGGACTTGTGTTTGGGCGGGGTCTTACACCGGCTCAGGGAAACGGCGGCGGAGGGGGCGGCGGCAGGCGGAAGATGCCGAAGGGCTTTTCGCGGTTGCGCTTGATCAACTCGTCGAGTTCCTCCTGCTGGCCTTCGGTCAGGTGCCGCTTCACCTGTTCGATGCCCTCGGCAACGATCACCTCGGCCTTGGGCCGGAGTTCGGCGTGTACGGTTTCGAGCCGATCCAGGGTGGCGGCCACCTCGGCGCGCACGGCCCGGGTCGCCTCGTCGGTCAGGTGCAGCTCGGCCGACAGGGTGGAGGTCAGCCGTTCGGTGACTTCCGCCCTGAACGCCTCGCGGTTTGGGGGCGGAGCCAAACGGTGCCTGATAAACAGTCCGGTTCCGGCCACGCCGGACAAGGCCCCCGCCAGGAACACCGTCAGGAACGCGGTCCAGATCTTCCATCGTGTCATGGTCCGCTCCTTATATGCCGAGGCCGGGCATGCCGAAATGGAGCGCCTGGCTGCTCAGGACCGACAAGATTTGCGAGGGCAGGTCATGGAGAACCCAGAAGGCGGTCAGCAGGCTTACCCCGGACACGGCAGCGGCCGCCAGGGTGAAGCGGGGAGCCAGCCGGTCCAGGTTCACCTTCATGGCCGAGGCGTGCAGACGGGCCCCGTCGCGCAGCACCGCGTCGTGCCAGGATTGATCCGGCCGCCAGGCCGGGCGGGCCGCGTGGACGCGGCAGAGCAGGGTGTGAAAGGTCTCGGTGGTGGTTTTACGCTTCATGCTCCTCTCCTTGGATGCCGTAGCGTTTGAGAAAGCCCTTGAGTTTCCGTTTGGCCCGGAAGGCGCGCACCTTGACGTTGGGTACGCTGATGCCGAGCATCTCCGCCGTCTCCCTGACCGGCCGTTCCTCCAGATAACTCAAGGTCAAAACCATGCGGTCGAGCGGCGAGAGCCGGTTCAGGACCGCATCCAGTATTTCGCCCAGTTCCCGCCGCCGGGCCAGGGTTTCGAACGCCTCGGTGGAGGATGTGGCCAGGGCCATGTCCAGCCAGCGTTGTCCGTCCTCGCTCAGGTCGCACACCGGAGCTTCCCTGTTCCGGTATTCCCTGCGCCAGTAATCCTTGCAGCAGCGCAGGGTCACGGTGGTCAGCCAGTTGCGGAACGGCTTGATCGGCCGGTACCCCGGCAGCCCCTTGTAAGCCCGGATGAACGCCTCGTGGGCCACCTCGGCCACCTGGGCGGGGGGCACATGCGCGGCCACCAGCCGCGAGACGTGGCCCTCGTGCCGCCTGAGCAGGAGCGCGAAGGCGTCCCGGTCGCCATCGAGAATGCGCTCGATGACCTTTGCGTCGTCCTGGTGTACGGGCATTCGACTCTTTTATCGTTGAGATGCCATCAATGTCCGCAGCATGCCTTATGCGGCGCATCGCCACAAGTGGACCGCGCCCGGGGTTCCGTTACGGGCCGCGCACAAGTGCGGCCCCCGGTGAATTGATACTGCCTGGGGCGGCCCCCGGTGCCTCGTGCCTTCGGGATCGGCGGATCGGAACAGCGAGGTTCCCGGCCAGGGGAAGGCGCTCTGTGTCGGCGTCGGCCCGCCTGAAAACCCATGCGGCGGGAAACGCGCCGCCCACAGTGGTAACATCGCGGTCCGCCCGGTGGCGGTTACATGAATTTTTGCGGACCCGAAAAATGCGCTCCCAGCGGGTTGCCCGCCCGGCGGGGCTGGGCTACCCTGGCCTTCCGCCGGAGAGTGGTCCCGGTGCAACCAAGGAGTTCCGATATGGCAAAGACCTACGTGACGGCTGTGATCATGGCCCGGGAAGGGTGCGAGACGAGGCTGGAAGAGGAACTGCGCAAGGTGGTGGACGCGGTTCGCGCCGAGCCCGGCTGCCTGCGCTACGACCTGCACCGTTCGGGGTATGGCAACGCCTTCCTCTTCTACGAAATATGGGAGAGCCCCGCGCATCTGGAGGCCCATGGCCGCACCCCGCACATGGCCGCCATGCACGAGGCTACCGCCGACCTGACGGCCTGTCCGGCCGAGGTCAACCTCTGGGAAGCTGTCGATGCGGGATAAGTCCGTCTTGTTTGGATAGAGTATGCCTATGCGATCTTGCTGATGAATACTGTATAACAATTTATCGGCATTCCCCTATTGCTATAGGATTCCGGTATTGGTGGAAAAGTCCTGCATGAACCTCAAGGAGCTGGAGTACGGCATGCGCACACTGAAATTCGCGGGCGTCTTGGCGGCCTTGGCCGTCGCGGTCTGCCTGGCGGCGGGCTCGGCCCGGGCCGAGGAGAAAAAACTGACCATGTACGTGGCCTACGGCGGGCCCGAGATCATCGCCCAACAGTTCGAGGCGGCCACCGGGATCAAGGTGGAGTTTTTGACCATGTCGTCGGGCGAGGTGCTCACCCGGCTGCGGGCCGAGAAGGCCAACCCCGGCGCGGACGTCTGGTTCGGCGGCGGGTCCGACGCCTTCATTCAGGCCAAGAAGGAAGGGCTGACCGCGCCGTTCAAGGCCCCCAACGCGAGCCGGGTGGACAACGCCTTCAAGGACCCGGATGGCTACTGGACCGGCGTTTCTCTTGTGGTGGTCGGCTTTCTGGCCAACAAGGACCGGCTGGCGGGCAAGGGGCTCGCGGTGCCCGCGACCTGGGATGAACTGGCTTCACCCGACTATCGCGACGAGGTCTCGGCCTCCAATCTGAACACCTCGGGCACGGCCTACACCACGGTCTCGGGCATTCTCCAGATCAAGGGGGAAAAGGCCGGCTGGCCATTCCTGGACAAGCTCTACGCCAATATTCCCTTCCTGACCAAGAGCGGCTCGGCCCCGGGCAAGATGGCTCTTTCCGGCGAATTCGCCGTGGGCATCGCTCCGGATCCGCACATTTTGGCCAACAAGAACCCCGGCGCGCCGCTGGCCGTGATCTATCCGTCCGACGGCGTCTTGGCCTGGCCGTCGCCGGTGTCGATCATCGCGGGCGCCAAGCACCCGGAAAACGCCCGGAAGTTTGTGGACTGGTGCCTGAGCCCCGAGGGCCAGAAGGTCCTCATGCAGGCCTCGCCCCGTGTGCCGACCACGGATGTGGAGCCTCTGCCCGGCGTGCCCCGGCTGTCCGACCTCAATCTGGTGGCCTACGACATCCTCCATTGGGGTAACGAACGCGAACGGGTGGTCGCCGAGTTCAACAAGCGGTTTCCCAAATACCAATAGCCCGGCATGACGGGCCTTCGGCGATCCGCCGGGGGCCCGTCTTCGCCGTTGTGGAGGGTTGACCCGGGCATGCCCGCGCTGAGCGCCGTTTTTCCCCGCAACAGGGGATACCTGATCTCCTGCGCGGTCTTTGCCGCGCTCCTTCTGCTGGTGGGCTATCCTGCCTTGGCCGTGCTGGTCGAGAGCGTGCGCCCGGGCGGGGAGTGGGGGCTTTCCGCTTATGCCCGGCTGTGGACCGGCCCGCGCCTGGGGGCCCTCGTGGGATCGAGCTTGGGCGTGGCCCTGGCCGGGTCGCTGCTCGCCTCGCTCATGGGCGGGGCGCTGGCCGTGGTGGCGTCCAAGACCAACGCGCCGTTCAGGAAATTCATGGGGGCGACGGCATTGTTGCCCATCATCCTGCCCGGCTTCGTCACCTCCATCGCCTACATCTTTCTCTTTGGACGCAACGGGCTGGTCACGTATCGTTGGCTGCACATATCCTGGGACGTGTACAGTTGGAAGAGCGTGTTGGCGCTTCAGACCGTGGATCAGACCACCACGGCCTTTCTCTTGTCCCTGGCGGCCCTGCGCCATATCGACCCCACCCTGGAGGAAGCCGCCGCCAACCTGGGGGCAGGGCCGTGGCGCGTGCTGCGGACCATCACCCTCGCCCTGGCCTCGCCGCTGGGCGCGGCCGCCTTCCTGCTCAACTTCATGCACTCCATGTCCGATTTCGGCACCCCGCTGGTGGTCGGCGGTCCCTTCGACACCCTGGCCTCGGCTTCCTATACCCAGCTTATCGGGCGCTACGACGCGGCCTCGGCCTCGGCCTTGAACGTGATTTTGCTGGGATTCTGCCTGCTGGCCTACTCGGGCTACGGCGCGCTCGAATCGCGTTTCGGCCGTGATCGGGTCATGGACCAGTCCCGGCCTGTGGTCAAACTCGATCTGGGCTGGCCGGGCTGGGCGGTCTGGTTCGTCTGCCTGCTCTTTTCCCTGTTCATGCTGGCCCTGCTCGGGGCTGTGCTTTTGGCCGCCTTCACCCGCAATGCCGGGAGCGGCTTCGCGCCCACCCTCATGTATTTCGAGACCGTGTTCACGCGCGGCTTCACCAGCGCCCGGAACACCCTGGTCTTTTCCCTGGCCGTGGGGGCGCTGTCCGCCCTGGGCGGGCAGGTGCTCGCCTACCTGATAAAAAGGGTGCGCATTCCCGGTGCGCGCACGCTGGACGTCCTGGCCACCCTGCCTTTCGCCGTGCCCGGCACCTTCATCGGCGTGGGCTACGCCCTGGCCTTCAACCGGCCGCCGTTCATCCTGACCGGCACCTGGGCCATCGTGGTCCTCAACCTGGTGGTTCGCAAGCTGCCCATGGGGCTGCGCGCCGGGGCCTCGGTCCTGGCCCGCCAGGACCGCGCCCAGGAGGAGGCCTCCCTCTGCCTGGGGGCGTCACGCACGCGGACCTTTCTCCGGGTGGTCCTGCCTTCGGTGCGCGGGGCCATGCTGGCGGGCGGCCTGTACGCCTTCGTCACCTCGGTCCAGGCCTTGGGGTCCATCATCTTCATCATCACTCCGGGCACGCGGCTGTTGTCCGTGGACGTGTTCGAAGCCGTGGTCCGGGGCGAAGTGGGACAAGCGGCCGCCTTTTCCACCATCATGCTGGCCATGGCGGGCGCGGGTGCGGCGCTCATCGTCCTGGCCTCAACCCGAAACAGGAAACGCCATGCGCTTGACGACCGACTCCCGTTCCCCGGCCGGGGCTGACATTGAACTGGCCGGAGTGACCAAGGCCTATGCCGGGACCCCGGCGGTGGCCGACCTGACCGTGCGCCTCGCGTCCGGCGAACTGTGCTGCCTGCTTGGCCCGTCCGGGTGCGGCAAATCCACCGCTCTGCGCCTTATCGCCGGACTGGAGCGGCCGGACGGCGGGACCGTGCGCATCAACGGGCGCGACATGCGTGGTTTGCCTCCGCAAAAACGCAACATCGGCTTCGTTTTTCAGAGCTACGCCCTGTTCCCGCACATGGATGTGTTCGACAATGTGGCCTACGGGCTGCGCAGCCGGGGCGGCATGGACGGGACGGCGGTCCGTGGGGCGGCCCTGGACGCCTTGTCCATGGTCCGCCTGGACGGCCATGCGGGTCGCCGGGTGCATGAGCTTTCAGGCGGGGAGCAGCAGCGGGTGGCCCTGGCCCGCGCCCTGGTCACCGGGCCGGGCGCGCTCCTGCTCGACGAGCCCTTTTCCAACCTGGACGCCCGGCTGCGCGAGGCCATGCGTTTTGAACTGGCCGAATTGCGGCGCAGGCTCGGCATCACCACGGTCTTCGTCACCCACGACAAGGAGGAGGCCTTCGCCCTGGCCGACCGCATCGTGCTCATGCGCGACGGGCGGCTGGAGCAGGAGGGCGCTCCCGAGGAGCTTTACCGGCACCCGGCCTCGGCTTTCGCCGCCAGATTCCTGGGCAGCGCCAACTGCTTTGTCGGGGACGGGGAAATCCGGCGTATGGAGCGGGTGTTCGGCCCTCTGGATAGGGACGCGAGCCGCTCCCTGGTGGTCCTGCGCCCGGAGCGGGTCCGACCGGAACCGGATGGGAACGGCCCTTTCGAGGTGGCCGAAGCCCTGTTCATGGGCTCCTACGTGCGCTATCTCCTGCGCTTTGCCGAGGACCCGGAGGTCCCGCTCGTGGAGGCCCATTGTCCGGCCTTCGAACCGCGCCTTAGACCGGGTGCGCGGGGGGGCGTGCGCCTGCTTCCGGAAACGCCCTGATCCGGTCCGGGATAACGCCCGCCTTTGCAACGATTGGGTGACGGTCCGCGCCATTGCTTCAGCCTCGGCGTTGATCACCTGTGAATTGGGGCTGTTGCCATGCAGCGGCCGGAACCAGTTCGACACACTCTCCTCACGGCCTGTCCCTTTCCCAAAACGAACCACATGTGCTATGGTTGCCGGTATCAGTATTGTTTCGCCCGTGGGATCGCGGACGGACGCCGACGTGGTCCGCAACCGGATCGACAGGCAATACAACCCGGCCCGCATGGCAGGCGTTTCAAGCGGAGGACAAGAAGATGGGCACACAGAATACGAACACGAACGAACCGGACTATCAACGCCCCGAAGAGGTTTTCGAGGCCCTGCATAGCGGCCCGCAGGGGCTGGACGCCGCCGAGGCCGCCAGGCGACTGGCGAAATTCGGCCCCAATGCCCTGGAGGAGCACAGGGTCAGCCCCCTGATGCAATTCCTCGGCTATTTCTGGGGACCCATTCCCTGGATGATCGAGGTGGCCGCCATCCTCTCTCTGGCCGTGCGCCATTGGGCGGATTTTGTCATTATTCTGGCCCTGCTGGTCTTCAACGCGGTGGTCGGTTTCTGGCAGGAGTATCAGGCGGGCAACGCCGTGGACGCCCTCAGGAGCAAGCTGGCCCTCAAGGGGCGGGTGCTGCGCGATGGCGAATGGCGGAGCGTGGATGCCCGCGATCTCGTGCCCGGCGACGTCATCCGCCTGCGCATGGGCGACATCATCCCGGCCGACTGCCGTTTGGTGGACGGCGATTTTCTCAGCGTGGACCAGTCCGCCCTGACCGGCGAGTCCCTGCCCGTGCAAAAGGGCGTGGGCAACCTGGCCTATTCCGGGGCCGTGGCCCGGCAAGGCGAGATGGAGGCCGTTGTCACGGCCACGGGCGGGGAGACCTTTTTCGGCAAGACCGCCCGGCTGGTGTCCGACGCCAAGGCGGTCTCGCATTTCCAGAAAGCGGTCATCCGCATCGGCGACTACCTGATCTTTCTCAGCCTGGCCCTGGTGGCCGTGCTCATCGTGGTTCAGCTCTTTCGGGGTACCCCGTTTCTCGAACTGGTCCAGTTCGCCCTGATCCTGACCGTGGCCTCCATCCCGGTGGCCATGCCCGCCGTGCTCTCCGTGACCATGGCTGTGGGCGCCCTGGCCCTGTCCAGGGACAAGGCCATCGTCTCCCGCCTGGAGTCCATCGAGGAGATGGCGGGCATGGATATCCTCTGTTCGGACAAGACCGGGACCCTGACCCAGAACAAGCTCAAGCTCGGCGAGCCCGTGGTCTTCGCGGCCGAGGACAAGGCCGATCTCATCCTGGCCGGAAGCCTGGCGTCCAAGGCCGAGAACGAGGACGCCATCGACATCGCGGTCATGGACGGGCTCGGGGACAAGGCCGTCCTGTCCGGCTATGTCCAGGATAAGTTCGTGCCCTTCGACCCGGTGGGCAAGCGTACCGAAGCCGAGATCAAGGGGCCGGACGGCAGAGAATTCAAGGTCAGCAAGGGCGCGCTCCAGGTCATCCTGGATCTGTCCTGGGTGGACGACGCCATCCGTTCCCGGGCCGAGGAAGCCTCCGAGGAATTTGCGGCCAAGGGGTACCGGACCATTGGCGTGGCCCGCAGCGACGAGGACGGGCAGTGGCGCTTTTTGGGCATCCTGCCGTTGTTCGATCCGCCGCGCGAGGATTCGCGGGAGACCATCGAACAAGCCGGGAAACACGGCATCGAGGTCAAGATGGTCACCGGCGACAATCTGGCCATCGCCAGGGAGATTTCGGGCCAGTTGAACCTGGGCAAGAATATCTCCGTGGCCGGGCAGTGGCTCAAAGCCGACGGGAATGCGGACGGCGCGGACAAGAATGCCGCCGCGGAAGTGGAGAAGGCCGACGGTTTCGCCCAGGTCTTCCCGGAGCACAAGTACAACATCGTCAAGCTGCTGCAGTCGCACGATCACATCGTGGGCATGACCGGCGACGGGGTCAACGACGCGCCCGCCCTGAAGCAGGCCGACATGGGCATCGCCGTGAGCGGCGCCACGGACGCCGCGCGCATGGCCGCCGACCTGGTTCTGACCGCGCCGGGTATCTCGGTGATCATTCACGCGGTGGAGGAGGCCCGGCGTATCTTCGAGCGCATGGACAGCTACGCCATCTATCGCATCACCGAGACTATCCGCATCATGATCTTCGTGGTCCTGGCCATGATCGCCTTCAATTTCTACCCCATCACGGCCATCATGATCATCTTGCTGGCCTTTTTGAACGACGTGCCGATCATCACCATCGCCTACGACCGCACCTGGCTCGATCCCAATCCGGTCCGCTGGGACATGCACCGGGTCCTGTCCGTCTCGCTGGCCATGGGTCTGACCGGGGTCTTCGGCAGCTTCCTGATGCTCTACCTCGGACTGAGTTGGCTGCACCTGTCCATCGCCGAGGTTCAGACCTACATCTTCCTGAAGATGGCCGTATCCGGTCACCTGACCCTGTTCGTCTCGCGCAGCCGAGGGCACTTCTGGAAGCCGCCGTATCCCGCGCCGGTGATGGTCTGGTCCGCCGTGGGCACCAAGCTTTTGGGGACCTTCCTGGCCGCCTGGGGCTTCGGCCTCATCGCCCCCATCGGTTGGGGAGCCATCGGCCTGGTTTGGGCCTATTCCCTGGTCTGGGCTTTCCTGACCGACTACGTCAAGGTGTTCATCTACCGCCACACGGGCGAGGGTTCGGCGCGAAACCGGACCTTCCTCTGCCGGGTGCGCGAGTCCCTGCATCCGGGGTCGTGCCGGGGCGGCGTCCGCTGAGCCGCGACGAATCAAAGTGAGCATCGCTGGCGGGCGGCGGTTGGACTATGGACATGGTGCGGATGTACTGCACGCCCGCGGTGTGCCGGGGCGGATGATGTGGATGTGCCGGAGAATTCAAGGGGGAAGCAACGCGCCGCGACAGGTTAAGGCGGCGTCTATCTCCGCATTCCGTGGAGCGCGTTGTTCAATGCGCGAGAGGATGGAAGGGGCCCGCAGGATGCGCCTGCGGGCCCCTTCGCTTTATTGGCGTTGGAAGTGGGTTACTTGGCCTGGCCGCTGACGTCTTCGTAAGGACCGAAGCCGCGATCCAAGGGAATGGTGAGGTTCTTGCCGCCGCCCAGGGACAGCTTGTTGAAATGGACGACCTTGTAGTTCTGGTTCTCATAGGTGCGCATGTACAGGGCCTTGCGCGCCAGATCGTAGACGGTGGTCCATTGGGTGTAGTCGAATTCCGGCTTCCCATCGGCGCCTATGCCCCGGGAGATACCTTTGGAGATGGCGAAGCCGGCGATGAGGTTCATGCCCAGGGATACGGCCTCGTCGGCGTTGGCCGGCTGATTCACGGCGTTGACCAGATAGGCCGCGCGGACGAAGCGGGACGGCGGAGTGAAGTCGCCGGGGAGCCCGAGCATGCCCGTTCCCTCTCCCAGAGGGCTCAGCGAATAATCGCCGAGCTTGGTGGAAGCCACGTTGTCCGGGTGCAAGTTGATGAACTGGCGCAGATGCGTCAGATGCCAGTCGAAGGAGGGCGAGTTGGTGAGGACGCCCACCGGGTTGTCCTGGATGGTTACCTTGCCGTTGATGGACTCGATGACGACGCCTTTGCCTGTGGCGTCCATGACGTACCAATGGGCCAGGGGGGTCGTGTGAAGAGCCGCGACTTCCACGCCTGCGACCGCGATCTTGGGCAGGGCGGCCTTGACCTCGTCCACGGTGGAGAAATTCGTCAACAGCCATGCCACCATGTACGTTTGGGCCACGGTATGGGGATATTCAGCGGCCTTCACGTCGGGGAAACGGGTCTCTCCCGTGACCATCCAGAATCCGCCCGCATACAGGCCCTGTTCGTTCATGCCCTCGATGGGGAGCGGCATATTCCAGGCGGTAGGGCCGACAAAGCCGTATTTGGCGGTCCAGCGCAAGCCTTTGTTTTGGCCGGGGGCGTCCGAAACCCACTTCATTCCATGCGGGGAAACTATCAGCGATGACTGGATGTCGCTGCCGAACTCCATGGAGCGGGTCCAAATTACGGAACCGTCCTCGGCGATCACGCGCATGCCCGTGCAGGCGGACGCCAAAGCCGGAAGGGCGAACAGCCCTGCGGTGAAGAAAAGGAAAAGATAAAGAAGTTTACTGTGAAAGGACATTGGTGACCTCCGGTAGTGTGTTGCGTGCTGGTGTGGTCATAATTCTACTTGTTAGCTATTCTACTCGCAGGGGGGAGTCTGTCAACGGGAGTGTCCTTTAGAGGACGCTCCAATCAACTGTTCGATTCGTCAAGCCCCCCGGTCGTGGACACAGCGAGCACGCCGCCAAAACTCATTCGGACGATGCGCCAAGGAAGCATGGCGGCAAGTGATGAATCGGGAATGCCCGGATTTCGGCTTTGCTTAAAAATATTTAATGAATCAAAAGTGTTGTCAATACACATGCCGTTCCATCCTGTCGTGCCGTCGAAATGGATACCAATCGTTAACCGCTTCTTAACCTCCCGTGCTGTTATAGGTGTCCATTGAGAACACCGCCAAGGATCCACCGGTCTTTCGCGCCGCATAATCAAACAATTTAGGGAGAAGACAAAACGATGCGCATCAAGACCTCTTGGTTGTCGCTGATTTTGGCCTTGACCGCCCTGTTCGCCTTTTCCGGGTGCAACAACGATGAACAGGTCCAGGCCCATACGGCACAGCCGCATATGCCCAAGGTTGATATCCTCACTGTGAAGGCTACTCCGTTCAATAAAATAATGCAGCTGCCCGGCCGCATATCCGCAGTCAGAAATGCCGAGGTCAGAGCCCGCGTGGCCGGCATCCTGATCAGCCGAGACTTCGAGGAAGGCAGCTTCGTCAAGAAGGGGCAGGTCCTCTTCCACATAGATCCGGCCTCGTTCCTGGCGAACCAGGCCCAGGCCAAAGCCGATCTGGCCAAGGCGGAAGCCAATCTGGCCGACTACGAGGCCACCTTGAACCGCTACGCCCCCTTGCTCACAGCCAAGGTCATCAGCCAGCAGGACTATGATACCGCCGCCGCCAACTACAAGGTCGCCAAGGCGGAAAAGGAAGCCGCCGAGGCGGCAGTCAGGACCTCCAGCCTGGACCTGAGCTACGCCACCGTGGAAGCGCCTATCTCCGGGAAAATCGGCGCCGCCTTTGTCACGGAAGGTGCCCTGGTCGGCAAGAACGAGGCCACCGCCCTGGCCAAGATTCAACAGCTCGATCCCATTTACGCCGACATCAACCAGCCCGTGGCCCAGTATCTCCAGGTCCGGGCGGCCATGAATGCGAACAAGGGCGCAGGCAAGGAGCCCGAGGTTTCGGTGCTCATCGACAACGTGGACTACACCGAAAAGGGCCGTCTGCTTTTCTCGGACGTGTCCGTGGATGAAAAGACCGGTCAGGTCTCCCTGCGGTGCGAATTCCCCAACAGTGACGGCATGCTTTTACCCGGATTGTTCGTCCGCATACAGATCAAGCTGCCTGAGGATGGAACGACCATCTATATTCCCCAGCGCGCGGTATCCATGTCCCAGGTCGGCGGTTCCACCGTCTTCGTGCTGGATGAGAAGAATACGGTCCAGTTGCGCTCGATCAAGACCGGCGAAATGCGGGGCGACCTCTGGCAGATCCTCGACGGCCTGGAGCCGGGCGAACGCGTGATCGTCAACGGGGCCAATAAGGTCAAACCGGGCATGACTCTTGATCCGGGCCAGGGCGCTGCGGACAAGGTCGCCGCGCAGTAGACGGCTCGTTTCCGCCCCTAACACCAATCAGGTATCATACATGTCAGAATTTTTTATTAACAGACCCAACTTTGCTTGGGTCGTGGCCATATTCATCTCCCTGGCCGGCCTTCTGGCCCTGCCGTCTATGTCCATGGAGAAATTCCCGGCCGTCGCGCCGCCGCAAATCGCCATCAAACTGGTCTACCCGGGCGCCTCGGCAACGACCCTCAATGACACGGTCGTCAGTCAGATCGAGGAGGAGTTGAACGGTGCCAAGGGTATGCTGTACTACGAGTCGGTCAGCTACTCCAACGGCACGGCCGAGATCACGGTCACCTTCAAGCCCGGGACCGATCCCGACTTCGCCCAGGTCGATGTGCAGAACCGGCTTTCCAACGCCGAATCGAGCCTGCCCGATGCCGTTCTGGATCAAGGTATCGAGGTCGAGCAGACCAGCGCGGGTTTTTTGATGGTCTACGCCATGGTCTACGACGAGGCCAAAGGTCAGGATCCGCAGGTCCTGGCCGATCTCATGGCCCGCAACGTCAACAATGAGGTTCGCCGTATCGAGGGCGTGGGCAAGGTCCAGTTCTTTGCCGCGGAAAGCGCCATGCGCGTCTGGGTGAATCCTCAGAAGCTGCTCAGCTACGACCTGTCCATCAGCGACGTGAACCAGGCCATCCGGGCCCAGAACGTCCAGGTCCCGGCGGGCAGTTTCGGCTCCAGGCCCGGCAATGCGGATCAGGAGCTGGCGGCCACCCTGCTTGTCCAGGGAATGCTGCAGACCCCGGAGGAGTTCGGCCGTATCGTGTTGCGCGCCGACGTGGACGGCTCCGTTGTCCATCTGTCCGACGTGGCCCGCATTGAAGTCGGTCCGGAATCCTATAATACCCAGGCTCGTATCAACGGCATGGAAACCGCAGCGGCGGCCGTTCAGTTGGCCCCGGGCGGGAACGCCCTGGGGACGGTGGAGCGTGTACGGGCAAAGCTCGATGAAATCCAGCAGACCCTCCCCGAGGGGGTCAAGCTGATCGTGCCGCTGGACACGGCCAAGTTCGTGGATGTGGCCATTGAGAAGGTGGTCCATACGCTGTTCGAGGCCATGATCCTGGTCTTCCTGGTCATGTTTCTGTTTTTGCAGAACTTCCGCTATACGCTGGTTCCGTCCATTGTCGTGCCCGTCTGCCTGCTGGGCACCTTCGGGGTCATGTACGCCCTGGGCTTTTCCATCAACATGATGACTATGTTCGGCATGGTGCTGGCCATCGGCATCCTGGTCGACGACGCCATCGTGGTGGTGGAAAACGTGGAGCGCATCATGTCGACGGAGGGACTGTCTCCCAAGGAAGCCACCAGCAAGGCCATGAAGCAGATTTCCGGGGCCGTTGTCGGCATCACCCTGGTGTTGTCCGCCGTGTTCTTTCCCCTGGGCTTTATGAGCGGATCGGTCGGCGTCATCTATCGTCAGTTTGCTGTTTCCGTGGCCGTCTCCATTCTCATTTCCGGGTTCCTGGCCCTGACCATGACCCCGGCCCTGTGCGCCACGCTGCTCAAGCCCGTGGCCAAGGGAAGCCATGAAACCAAAGAGGGATTTTTCGGCTGGTTCAATCGCCGTTTCGACAGGCTCGGCAAGGCGTATCAGGGCCTGACCGGTCGCCTTGTGGCCCGAACCGGGCGCGTGATGCTCATCTATCTGGTTATTCTGGCAGGCCTTGGCTACACGTATATGCGCCTGCCGTCCGGCTTCGTCCCGGAAGAGGATCAAGGATACATGGTTTGCAGCATGCAACTTCCCCCCGGCGCCACCTATCCCCGGACCCTGACCCAGATCAAGAAGGTGGAGCAGTTCTTCAAGGACACACCTGCCGTGGAGTACGGTTTTACCGTTCTGGGATTCAGTTTCTCCGGGCAAGGGCAGAATGCGGCAGCCGCCTTCCCCATGTTCAGGGACTGGTCCGAGCGCGGCGACGGCGAATCCGCAACGGATCTCATTCTCAAGGCGAACATGGCCTTTTCCGGTCTGGACGACGGCTTCGCCTTCGCCGTGAACCCGGCCCCCATCGACGGCCTGGGCAATACCGGCGGCTTCTCCCTCCGTCTGGAGGACAGGGGCGGCGTGGGCAGGGCTGTGCTGGGGCAGGCTGCGGGCATGATCCTGCAACAGGCCAACGCCTCGCCAATTTTGGCCTACGCCCGATTGGACGGCCTGCCCGACGCGCCCCAGCTGCGCGTGGACATCGACCGGGAAAAGGCCGAGACGCTGGGCGTCAGTTTCAGCGACATCAAAACGGTTCTGGCCAGTGCCTTCGGCTCCAGTACGATCAACGATTTCGCCAATAGGAGCCGGATGCAGAGCGTCGTGGTCCAGGCCGACGCCAAATACCGGCGCAGCCCGGAGAGCCTCAATGAACTCTACGTCCCCAACTCCGCAGGCGATCAGGTGCCTCTGACTTCGGTGATCAACACCAAGTGGGAACCCGGTCCGGTGCAGATGGTCCGCTACAACGGCTATGAGAGCTTCAGGCTCACCGGCGACGCGGCTCCGGGACACAGTTCCGGCGAAGTCATGGCCGAGATGGAGCGCATCATGCGGCAACTGCCTAAAGGGGTCGGTTACGAGTGGACCGAGTTGTCTTATCAGGAACAGCAATCCGGCTCCCAGGCCCCGATGCTCTTCTCCCTGGCCTTGCTTGTGGTCTTCCTGCTGCTGGTGGCCCTGTACGAGAGTTGGGCCATTCCGCTGTCGGTCATGCTTATCGTGCCCATCGGCGCCCTGGGCTCCGTGCTTATGGTTACCGTGCTGGGCATGAGCAACGACGTCTACTTCAAGGTGGGTCTGATCACGATCATCGGCCTGGCGGCCAAGAACGCGATCCTGATCGTGGAGTTCGCCAAGGATCTCCACGCCACGGGAGTCGGACTCATGGATTCCGCCATCCAGGCGGCGGGATTACGCTTCCGTCCGATCCTCATGACTTCCATGGCCTTTATCCTGGGCGTCATTCCGTTGGCCGTCGCCACCGGGGCGGGAGCCGCTAGCCAGAGGGCCATCGGCACGGGTGTTATCGGCGGCATGCTGAGCGCCTCGGTGCTCGGCATCGTGTTCGCACCGGTTTTCTTTGTGGGGGTCTTGTCCCTGGTCGGACGGCTCCGCGGCAAGAAGACGCAGACACCGACCAACGGGCCGTCCGAATAGGTTTGTCAAACCGGCTTCGGCGGGATATTGTCCCGCCGGAGCCATATGATGTCGCGCTACCGAGAGAGACGCCATGAACATATATGCCTTGTTGGTGGAAGACGATCTTGATCTTGCCGCCTCGCTCATAGAATACCTTGAACTGGAAGGCGTCACCTGCGACCATGCCGCCAACGGGACCCATGGCCTCCAGCTCGCACGGGAATACAAATACGACGTCATCATGCTCGATCGCATGCTTCCCAAGCTCGACGGCCTGAGCCTGTGCGCCCGCCTGAGGCGAGACGGGCTGGATGTGCCCGTGCTGATGGTCACCGCCAGGGATACCCTGGATGACAAGATCGAGGGCTTTGAAGCCGGGTCGGACGATTACCTGGTCAAGCCCTTTGCCCTCAAGGAGTTGCTGCTCCGCGTCCAGGCCTTGGCAAAACGCCGGAGCAGCCAACCCAGACGGTACGTGGTCGGCGATCTGATTGTGGATACGGAACAACACCATGCCACCCGGGCCGGTGTGCGATTGGCTCTTTCGCCCAAGGAATGGGCCTTGCTCGAATACATGGCCAAGATGAGCCCGAATATCGTCTTGCGGGACGAGATGCAGCGGGCCGTTTGGGGCGAAGCCCTGCCCGAGAGCAACAGCCTCAAGGTGCATATGCACAAGTTGCGGCTAAAGGTGGATAAGCCCTTTTCCTATCCCCTCATCAAGACCATCCCGGGCGTGGGATTCGTCCTGAAGGAACCGAGTGCAGTGTAAGCGGAGTTTCAAGAAATCGATCACAGCCTACTTTGTGATCACCTGCGCGGTGTTGGTGGTCGGGTACACTTTTTTCCTGAGCCAGTACCTGACCCGCGGCTTCTCTCTCTTCGTGGAGTTTCGTCTGGAGGAAGTAGCCGGGAATTATCTGCACACGCTTGCCGAGGCCCCCGACACGCCGCTGCCGGTTGAAGGACCTATCAAAGGCTATGGGGGGTACGACGACCTGCCCGCCGACATCCGTGCGGCCTTGACCCTTGAGCAGCTCATGAAAGAGCGCTTCTTCTACGTTCACCAAGGCAACATGCATTACAAAACCCTCACGGTCGAAAGGCCGGACGGGAAATACGTCTACCTGGTTTTCGCCACCACCGAAAGCCAGATCAGCGTGGAGTGGGCGCGCCGTTTCGATTTCTATTACTTCTACACTCCGGTCGTGGCCGGTCTGCTGTCCATCGCGGCGGTCCTGTTCCTGGCTTTTCGCATGTTCAAGGTCATCGCCCGGCCGGTGGAGGAACTGCACGAATGGGCCATCGGCCTGTCGCCGGACAATCTGGACAAGGGGCCGTTGCGATTCAAATATGACGAATTGAACAATCTTGCCGAGCTGATTCTCGACACATCCCGGCGGTTGGTTGCCGGGGTGGAGCGGGAAAAACGATTCCAGAAATACACCAGCCATGAGCTGCGTACCCCCATCGCCATCATCCAAAACAATCTGGAACTGCAGGAGAGGCTGGGCATAGCCGAGGACAACCGCTATCGCACCTCGCACGCCCGCATGGTCAAGGCCGTGCGCAATATGCGCAACCTGACCACCTCCCTGCTGTGGCTCTCGCGAGATTCGGATAGTCCCTTGCCCGTCGAGGACATCAAGATTGACGAATTCATCCGTGAGATCATCGAAGAGAACGTGTATTTGCTGGAAGGGAAGGACATCTCCCTGAAAATCGATCTCACCCCGGTGTCGATCCGATGCCCCCGGACGCTCGCCCATATCATCCTGGTCAATCTCGTCCGCAACGCCTTCCAGCATGCCTCCGAAGGCGTCATTGAGATCAGGGCGGATTCGTCACAGTTCGAAGTTTCCAATCAGGTCAACACGCCGGAATCGCCAGCCGACGACGGCATTAACGGCTATGGCCTGGGACTTCAACTATGTGTCCAGTTGGTGAAGAAGATAGGTTGGAGCATCGAGGTCATGGAGGAGGGCAGGCGTTTTGTTGTGCGCGGGGACACCCGTGGGTAGAGGCCCGGACGCCCCCCCGCCGTATCCGGTTTGAACTTCCGTAGGCATTTCAGGCCACCAATTGATGTCGATAGCGGCACAATGAGCAACAAGGTGTATCGTCCTTGTCCTATGTCTCCTCGTAAACGGCGAGGAATACCATTCTCTTTTCATGGTCGGACGTTCGGCTTTGGGAACAGCAGGTCCTGTGTTGAAGACGATGATATCCCGACTGCTTTTCTGGAGAGTGCCGGAACTCGAAACCGCCATCCCTCTCGCCGCCGCCTGCATGATCGCGGCGCAAGCAAAATCGTCGGGGCAAGACGCTTTTCCCATGAACGGCTCCATCAGACACAATCGCCTGCACGGCTTCCTGCATGACATACGGCGATACTCGGGATGGACATCCTGTTTTGCGTCATTTTTGCCGGTATTTTTCGGCCGTTGACCGCTCAGCATGAATCCATATGACCTTTCGACGGGGTCGGCCTCCGTGCGCAAGACTTCGGCACTCAACCTAGTTTGCTTCAGACTGGCGAAGCCCCCCGCATCTGCATCCTCCTCTAGTCGTGTTTCTGCCGCTGCCCACCGCGGGCGATGGCCAAGGTCCGCTTTCAACCAAAAGCCGCCCGAGCGGTTTTTCGCAGCAGTTTAGGCGTCGGTGGCCCCGGCTCCGGGCATGCGCAGCGGGTCGGGGTGATCAGGAGTCGTGGAGCGAGACGGATATTACGTGAGTGGCTAATCGGAAACGGTATGGCCGAGACGGGCGGACAGTCGTCTCGCGGACTCTGTAAGCAGTTTGACGGCATCGTCAGGCCGGGTGCCCCGTTCGTTTTCGAAACCGATCAGAAGGACGGCGGCGACGATCATGTTCCGCCCGTCGAAAACCGGGCAAGCCAGAGCTTTGGCCCCGGGAATGGCCTGGTTTTGCTCGGAGCGGACCGCGACCCCCTGTTCGGCGACATCGCGCAACTTGTCCTCGAAGCTTCGACGCGCGTCGGCGTCGTCTCCCAATTCCTTTCGCACCAGGTGCGCATAAGCGGTCTCGGGCAGGTGGGCGGCGAAGCATTTGCCCGCCGCGCTGGAGGTGATCGGCGCGTAGAACCCCACGCGCATGGCCACGGCCACCGGCCGGGGGTTTTCGAGGAAACGCACAATGAGCGGCCCCTGCGCCGTCCACAGGGCAAGGGCGGCCGCTTCGCCGCTTTCAACGCGCAGCCGGTGCAGTTCGGACTCGCAAAAAGCCACTAAATCCATGTGCCCGAGTATCCCCAAGCCCAGCTCCAACAGCTTCGGGCCGGAGCTGTAGCAGCCGGAAGCGTCCTGTTCGATCACTCCCAGGCGGACGAAGCTCGTCAGGTATTTGTGCAGCTTGCTTTTCCCAATCCCCAAGCTTTCCGCCGCCTCTCCCAAGGGGACGGGCCTGCCGATCTTTAGAAACGCCTCAAGCAGTTCGAACGCGAACTCCACGGATTGGATGCCCTGAGATTTTTTATCCATAATTACAGCCTGTTATTTGTGCTGGTACAATGCGTTGTCAACAAGGAATACCTGTTTTCCTTTGACGCGGCAAGACACCAATGAGGAATCTCATTTAAATTTGAGAAACACCTTGACAGAAAATAATCCACATTGATAAACGTGATTCACTAATTTGAAACATGAGGCCTTTCACCCCACAACCTTTTCAAGGAGTCCGTCATGCCATCGCAATTGCTCCTAGCCGGTTTGGCGCTGTTGCCGATAGCGATCATCGCCGTCTTTCTCGTCGGCCTTCGCTGGCCCGCAAGGCGCGTCATGCCCCTTGCGTTCATCTCCGTCGCATTGTCCGCAGCGTTTGTCTGGAAGATCCCCTGGCTTCTGCTCGCCGCGCAGACCGTGGATGGCGTCTTCACGGCGGTCGGCATATTGTACATAGTTTTCGGAGCCCTCGTCCTTCTCAATACGCTGAAGGAGGATGGGGCGCTGAGCGTTATCCGATCCACGTTCACTAACGTTTCCACGGACAGGCGCATCCAAGCCATCATCATCTTGTGGCTCTTCGGCGCTTTCTTGGAGGGGGCGGCAGGTTTCGGCTCCACCGGAGCGGTCATCGGGCCGCTTTTTCTCGGCATCGGCTTCCCGCCCATGGCCGCTGCGATGCTCTGCATGATCTTTCAGAGCACATCCGTTTCCTTCGGGGCGGTGGGAACGCCCATCCTGATCGGTATTTCGGTCGGTCTCGGGCAGGGCCATCTTCCCGATATCGCGACCAATGGTCTGTCGTGGTCCGCCTACATCAATGGTCTCGGCCTGCGTGTGGCGGCCATCCACGGTGTGATCTCCGTGTTCGTTCCGTTGATCATGGTTTCGATGATGACCCGGTTTTTCGGCAGCGAACGGTCCTTTCTGCCCGGACTCCGCGCATGGAAATTCGCTTTGTTCGGCGGCGTCTGCCTGGCCGTTCCCTATTATTTGACCGCCCGCTTCCTCGGCCCCGAGTTCCCGGACGTCCTGGGCGGCATGCTCGGACTTATCCCGGCCACCATCGCGGCCAGGAAGGGTTGGTTCCTGCCCTCGGACGGTGGATGGGATTTCCCCGACCGTTCGACCTGGGACGCCCGATGGGAAGGCACCATGAAGGTGGACGAGGAGATCCCTTCCAGCTCGATGTCCCCGTTCAGGGCTTGGCTTCCCTACGTGGTCATGGCGGCGATCCTCTTCCTCAGCCGGGTCGATGCCTTGCCCCTCAAGCAGTGGCTGCTCGTCCTGACCGTGAAGACCGCCCCGTTGTTCGGGACCAAGGTGGCCTCGGCTCTCCAGCTCGGCTATCTGCCGGGGACCATCTTCATTCTGGCCGCATTCATTGCGCTGTTCGTTCACAGAGCGCCTCTGCGCGCGGTCGGCGTCGCGTCGAAATCCGCCTTCTCCATTGTCGTGGGAGCGTCCACCGCGCTGCTGGTCGCCGTCCCGATGGTGAAGATATTCATCGGCAGCGGGGCCGGGCTTGAAAGCCTTCCGGCCATGCCCAACGTCCTGGCCCAGGTCTTTGCGGACAGCCTCGGCTCCATCTGGCCGGTCATGTCCGCCGTCATCGGCGCCATGGGCGCGTTCATCGGGGGAAGCAACACCCTCAGCAACATGATGTTCAGCCTGTTCCAATACAAGGTTGCCGTAATCAGCCACCTCAACCCGGAATGGATCGTCGCGGTTCAGGGCGTCGGCGCTGCGGCGGGCAACATGATCTGTGTGCACAACGTCATCATGGCCTCGGCGGCCGTCGGCCTGCTGGGCCGGGAGGGGGACATTATCCGGAAGACCATCTTTCCGGCCGTCTACTACATCCTTGGAGCGGGAGCCGCAGGCTACATCATGACGCAGGGCTGGGGATTCAATTTCGGCACCATCTACGTCCTGGCGGTCGCGGCGGCCGTCCTCTCGGCCATATACGCGGCGGGCAAGGCGCAACGAATCCATGAAAAACGCTAAAGGAAAGAAAATGAGTAAAACAAAAATGCGATACCTAGGCTGGTCCAACATCCTCATTCAGGGCGAGGGGGGCGACCTCGTTTTCGACCCCTTTTTCCGGAAGATGTACGGAGCCAACTGGGCCGATCTTAACGATTACGACAAGGTCCGGGTCATATGCATCTCGCATGGGCACCATGAGCATTACCTGGATTCGCCCATCATTGCGAAAAAAACGGGGGCGAAGATCGTCTCCAGCGCGGAGGTCTGCGATCACCTGCGCAAGCACCACGGCATCCCGAACGAGCAACTCGTTCCGGTCCTGCCCTTTGAAGAGGTTGAACTGAGCGGGTTCCGCATCGTGCCGTTCGACTGGCACCACCGCCCGATTAACTACATGAACTTCTTTAAGGGGAGCGTGACCGCCGCGTTCAACTTCGTTTCCAACAACCTTCTGCGCTCCCCCTGGCGGGCCAGGTACTACGGCTTCGTGGTCAAGACGCCGCAGGGCGAGAGCCTGCTCAACCTGACCGAGGGGATGAATCCGCTTTTCTCCGACGGCGAGATCGATGTGCTCAAGCAGCGCTTCGCCCCCGATGTCCTCATTGGGGGACACCAGTTGGTCTACGAAGGGGATGTGGCCCGCTGCGTCCAGAAAAGCGGGGTCGGGCGATGCGTCCTGTATCACCCCCACGAGAAACTCTTCGGTCAGATGAAAATCCCGTCAACCCCCGTCGGAAAGGTCGAGGAAGTCGTCAGGGCAGCCGCTCCGGACGTCGAGATCAAGTTCCCGGCCCCGATGGAATCCTTTGAAATCTAAACGCAGGAGACAACAGAAATGAAGACCCAGATCACCACCGGCAACGCACCTTCGGCCATCGGTCCCTTTTCCCAGGGCATTCGGGCGGGAGAAACCGTCTACATCTCCGGTCAGCTGCCCATCTCTCCCGAAACCGGGAGCATGTGCGAAGGCTCGATCGGCGATTGTACCCGCCAATGCCTGAAGAACCTCGAAGGCATCGTCACGGAGGCGGGCGGCACGCTTGCGGACGTCGTCAAGGTTACCGTCTTTCTGACGGACATGGCCGATTTCGGCGCTGTCAACGAAGTCTACGCCGAGTTCTTTCCCTCGCCGGCTCCCGCGCGCAGCGCCTTTGCCGTTGCGAAGCTGCCGCTGAACGGGCGGATCGAGATCGAAGCCATCGCCCTGATCCCCCGGAAATAGGCATTCCCACCCCCAACTTGCGGCCCGTATGCCTCCACGGGCCGCACCCCTTCCTCCCCCCGGCGTTTTCGAAGCGCCGAAAAAGCCGCCTCCGGGCGGCCCTTTTGCGTGTGGCGTACGGTCCGTCCGTTGGAGGAATTATTGATAGTTGACCGTAAAGGTGATGAGGACTGGCCCTGGAAAAGGAGCGAGAGTTCGATTGCCCCGCCCCGGGCTCGATCGCCTGCCGGGCGTTCGCGCTGTTCCTCGACGCGGTTGATTTGGCCCCACATTCCATGGAACCGATGCGCCAGGAAGCTGGTCCCGGAAAAACGACATTTTCGGGTGACACATGAAAAGAAAAGGCCTTACGCGGCGTGCGTAAGGCCTTGTATTTCCTTGGCGTCCCCAAGGGGATTTGAACCCCTGTTAACGGCGTGAAAGGCCGTAAACAATCAACCGGAAGGTCGCTTACTTCCGTTATTTCAATGGGTTGAAAACGCCATATTTACCACAAAAACCATAGTTGCCGCTGAAAATGACACTTGGGTGACACGCAAAATTTGCCGGAAGGAGAAGCGGGAGGAATTGGTGCTCGCCCAATCGTTCGGTGTTCGACTCAGAAATAGTACACGCACCGGAGTTCGCCCCTGGCTGCGTTGAGCTTGTTGCCGAACTCGGTGTCGGAGGAACCGAGCGGCAGGATGAGCCGGGGCCTCAATTCGAAGTTGGACGTGAGCATGTAGGACGCTTCGGGGTTGAGGGAGAGGCTTCGGTCCCCGAGGTTCATGATGACGGTCGCCGTTGTCGTCAGATAGAGGATGTTGAAAGGCTCCTTTTGGGAGACTCGGAAATACAGGTAGTCCTGCCCGACGCTGCTCCGGTTGTAATCGGACGATACCTTTTTGCTTTTGTTCAGGTCGGCGGCGTTCCCCGTGGCCTGATAGGTGTCGTAGGCCGTGTGCACGTAATCGTAGTAGGTTTTCAGTTGCGAGGCGGTATACCCCTCTCCGTTGTGATAGTATTCAAGGAGATAGGTCGTCTCGTCCTCGGTCAGGTAGCGTGCGCCCAGGAGGAAGCTCCAGGCGTCGTGTTCGTGGATGCTGCTGGTCCCGTCACTATTGAAAACAGTCTGCTCATGGCCCAACCGGACCGCCGTTTCGCCGTGGATGGCGAAATTGTCGGTGATATTCGTGGCGAAGTCGATGCCGAGGGACGTATCGTAATGGTCGCCGCCCATGGCCATGACGTCTAGGTCCACATCGGCCAGCAGGAAGTAGAGTTTGCTCCCGTAGAGAACGCTTTCGTCCGTTGCCAGCCCCGTGTTCACCCGCTCCCATACGGGGACGACCACCGGGGTGAACGCCAATGTCTGCAACGGGCCGTCGAAGCTGAAGATCGCATCGGCGACGCCCATGACGTAGCCCTCGCGGCTCTGGTCCGGGTCGTCCACATCCTTCGGACGGCTGGCGAAGCTCACGGGGTTCCAAGCATATCCCTTGCCCCATTTGAGGACCTTTTTCCCGGCCTCCAGCGTGAACCGGGGGTCCGGCCTCCAGGAGGCCACGCCTTCCTCGAGCATGACTTGACCGGCCCAATGCTTGTCTTCCTTGAAAAAGCGTTCCGACGGCTCGTCAGGCTCGCTGGCCGCCGACAGGGGCAACTGGCTCCACCCGACGTCGGCACGTGGACGGGCATAGAATCCGAACGTCTCGTATTTCAGGGACATTTCGGGCTTGATCTGGAACAGCATGTCCGCCTGGAGTTCGTCCTTCGGGGAATCGAAGAAGCGTTGCTCGTACACCGCAGAATTCCTATTCATAAGACGTTCGTACATCCGAAGCTCGGCCTGCCCCCAGAACTCGAAGAGCTTTTCTTCCATCGCGGGAATATCAAAATCCGCATCGTACAGGGGCTCATCCTGGGCAAGGGCCGAAGCCGAGGCAGCCAGGATGAGCGCCAAGCAGAAGAACGGCCCGAGCCATGTACCGGCTTTCATCATTCTGCTTCCCGCCATCACTGACGAAGGGTTTCTATCCGCGGCAGGTAGTTGAGGGTGAAGACTTCATCCGAGAAGTCCCTGGCCTTCATCCGGGCGAAGATCATCACCGAGAGGTACCCCTTGTGGAGCGGGCTGTCCGTCTCGACAATGGCCGGGCGGACGAATCCGTCGCCGAAGTCGGTCATCTTCTTGAAATGCAGGGTTTTGATCAGCATCCCGGACGCCGCGAGACACTTGATCTCCGTCGGAACCAACCGGTCCTTGGCCACCAGCATCTCCAGCCTGTCATAGGCAACCTCGTTGGTCTTCGCCTTCAGGCGAAGCAAATAGGCGTCACCGCTTTCCTCCAAGGATTCGGGCGTATATTCGGCACTATAGTCTAGGCGCATGATATCGGCATTGTTGAAGATGCCACCCGTCACCGATTGGAGGCTGGTTATCCTGACCGGTTTGGCCACGCTCGGAATGTGGAGCCACATGTTGTCGCCTAGGCGCAAGGTCCCGCGCCCCTTGTCGCTGGAAGGCTCCAGGAAGACGGAGGCCACCATGTCCTGGCCTTTCTTGATGGTGTAGAGGACATATTCCCTTTTGCTCCCGTCCGGCTCGATGTTGATGAGCTTGCGGTAGGATTCGTAGCTGACCGGGGCCAGGTTGCGGTCCACGGCCAGGAGCACTTCCCCTGCATCCATGGCGGAAGCCTGATTGCCGCCGCCAAAAACAAGGCAGACGGCAGCAACGAACAGGACATATTTCAAAGAGTACATGTGCGGTATCCTCATGCGGTTATACGTGGCCGAGCGCATCGACGGGTTCCATCCGGCTTGCCTTCCACGCGGGTTGCAGCGCCGCCAGGGCGGAGGCCACCAGGACGATGGCCGACAGGAAGAGCATTTCGCCGGGGTTGATGTCCGGACGCACGATTAGGTTATCCATCCGCCCGAAGGAGAAGGCCACTCCAGCCGCCTTGAAGGCCAGCAGACCGCCCACGCCCAGGATCAGGCCGAGCGCCGTCCCCAGCACGCCCAGGAGCACGCCCTCGGCCACGAAAAGCGACATGATCGTTCCGGGGGAGGTTCCCATGGCGGCGATGGTCCCGATTTCCCGCACACGCTCGAAGACCGACATCAGCATCACGTTGAGCACGCTGATGAGGACGATGGCGACCATGACGATCTTCACCGTGACCAGCATCAGGTCGATCATGTTCGCGATATTGGAGAACGGCGACAGCTTGTCCCAGGTGTGCAGCTCGAAGGCGGGCTGCCCCTTCTTGTTCGTGAATCCGCCAAGCGTTGCCGTGAGCGACCCGGCGATGGACTTCAGCTTGTTGAAGCTGGAAACCCTGACCACGATCTCGGTGACCTCGCCCGGTTCGGTGCGCAGGAGGCTGCGGGCGTCCTCGATGTGCATGTAGGCGTCTTTTCCGCCCGGTCCCATGAGGTCTTCGATGATTCCGGCAAGCTGAAATTCCATGCCGTTTACCGAGCCGTCCTTGTTGGTGGCGACCAGCACCACGGAGTCGCCGGGCTTCATCCCCAGGCTCTTGGCCACCTTTTCGGGAATGACGACCTGACCCTTTTCGAGCAGGTCTTCGCCGGAGCCGGGGGCTCCCTGCTTCATCCTGCCGGCCAATGCCGTGCAGACGGCCATTTCCCGTTTCGGGTCGATGGCCGAAAGCCTGACGTTGGTGCTTTCCATATAGTTGCTGAGGACCGCGCCGAGCTTCAGCCTGGGCGCATACGCCTCCACGCCGGGGGTGGCGTCGAGGGTTTCCGCGATTTTCTTGTACGCCTGCCCCTTCATGTTCAGGTTGAGGGGCATGGTGTCGATGGATGAAAAATAGCCTTTGCGATGGATTTGCATGTGCCCGATAACCGAATCCGTGATGATGCCGATCATCATGGACTTGAACGATCCGGCGAGGCCCGAGAACATGACCACCATGCACACGCCGATGACGATGAGCAGGGAAGTGAGGGCGGTACGCCGTTTGTAGCGCGCCAGATTGCGCAGGGCGATCTTGAATATGTTAAGCATGGTCGTTGCCTCCCTGGATAAGCGGATTTCCGGCAAGCAGCCTGCCGTCCTCAATGCCGTGCACCACATCGGCGTGTTCGACGATGCGCGGGTCGTGGGTGGAGAAGACGAAGGTGGTCCCGTAGGTGTCCCGCATCTTTTTCATCAGATCGATGATCTTGTGGGCCGTATCATGGTCGAGGTTGGCGGTGGGCTCATCCGCCAGCACCACCTCCGGGTTGGTCACCAGCGCCCGGGCCACGGCCACGCGCTGTTTCTGTCCGCCCGAAATCTGGTCCGGCCGCTTGTCCTTCTGGTCCGTCATGCCGACGGCCTCCAGAACGGCCATCACGCGTTCCCGCCGTTCGCTCGCCGAAGTCCTGGTGATCATGAGCAGAGGGTACTCTATGTTCTCATACACGCTCAGGACCGGGATGAGATTGAACGACTGGAAGATGAAGCCGAGATGCTTGCCGCGAAAATTCGCCGCCTCCTTCTTGCCCAGTGTGTCCACCCTGGCGCCGGTCACCCGGACCTCCCCGGACGACGGCTTGTCCATGCAGCCGATGATGTTCAGCAGCGTGGTCTTGCCGCTGCCCGAAGGCCCGACGAACGTGACGAGTTTCCCTTTCTCGATAGAGACGGTGACCTGTTTCAGGGCTTCGGTTTCGACCTCCCCCGTCAGGTATTTTTTCGAAATGCCGTTCAGTTCGATCAGCGACATGGTTTTCTCCTGTATGCATGGCCCAAGGGCATTCCCCGGCCATGCCGTTAATCCCGTTCCGGTTTTCCTCCGGTCATTATCCCAAATCCGGGCCTGCGGCCTCCGTAATCCCGAATCGCCTGGATCAACCCGGAAAACTGATCCGGCCGCAACACGCTTTTCTCATGGAGCAGGAGACGAAGAACCTCGTCTTTCATGTCGCCCTGGTTCGCAAGAATCTTTTGCTGAATGACTCGGATCACCTCTTCATCGGCAACGGGTTTGTCCAGCAACTCAAGCAACTGCTTTCGCAACTGCATCGTTTCCCGGCGGATGCGGTCGGTGTTGGTCTTGAAGGCCAAGGCATAGGGCTCCAGTGCCTTCCATTGTTCGGGAGTCACCTGCACGCCTTCATACCTCGCTGCAAAAAACTGGTCACCAGAAGGGCGGGACTTTTCCAGCGGTGTCTGATTCTGCCCGGAAAAATGCTGCATCCCCCAGAACAGGATGAAAGCGACGTTCAATCCTACCGACAGGGCCAGCAAAGACCGCTTCAAATAATGCATGGTTTACAACCTCCCCCCGTCGCTGAATCCGGCCAGCACTGCGGCTTCGATCGACCCGCCGGGAGCGGCGCTCAGGGACGCGAAGACCGTTTTCTCCGTCTGCATCATAGTCCGTTCCGAAACCGGATTGCCGTGGCTGTTCCACCCGAGCAGGCCGCCCAGAAGCAGGCCTGCCGCCAAGGCTGACGCCGTGGCCGTCGACCCCAGCCACCTGCGGGCGATCACCCGGAAGCCTCCCTTTTTCGGGGTGTCGAAATACTCCCGCGAAGCCCGGGCCATGATCCGGTATCCCAGATCGCCCGGCATCTCCGGAATGCTCAGGGAAGCAAGAGGCGCATCCAATGCCTCCAACCCGGCAAGACGCTCCCGGCATGACGCACACCCGTCCAGATGACGTTCCATATCCCGCATCTCCCGTTCGGGCAGTTCCCCGTCCAGGTAGGCGGAAAGACGTGTATGGCAATTTCGGCAATGCATGTGTGTCGACCTCATTTCCATTAAACGATCCAAGTCCGGAAAACCCCCGGCTTAGACCGAAAAAAGTTCATCGTGATCCCAGTTTATCCCGCAAGGCCTCGCGTCCCCTGGACAGCAGCCGCTCGACGCCCTTCCGTGACGTTTCAAGAACAACGGCCATTTCATCATAACCGAGCCCTTCATAGTACCGAAGCACGACGGCCATGCGAGGCCTGGGAGGGAGAGCGTCCAATGCCCGGCGCACGCGGGCCGCGTTCTGGTTCATTATCAACGCCTCCTCCTGCCCGGGAGACGAATCGGCCAATTCCGGATAGTCGTCCGCCTGTTCCGTTTTTTTTCTTTTGGCATGATCCAGGCAGAGCCGGGAGATGATGACGTGGAAGAAGGTCTTGAAACGCGCGGTACGGCGATAGCGGCCAGACGCGCCGAGCAGCCTGATGAAGGCGGCCTGGACGATGTCTTCGGCATCGTTCCCGGAGCCGAGAAAACGGCAGGCAACGCCCCAGGCCCAGGACTGGTGGCGTCGGACGAGTTCCCCGAAGGCCTGCCGGTCCCCGTTGCCCGAGGCCTCCAACAGGACTTCGTCCGGGAGTTGCGATCGGGACCTATCAGGCAATCCACCGCCTCCGGATGTTTCGAAGGCTCGCCCAGAACAGCGCCGCACAGAACAGGCCGAGTACAGGCAAGTCCAGATACCATGGCAGAATGTGGCCGCCATGGACAGCACCATGCAGGACGTCGGCCCCGTAAGTCAGGGGCAGTACGTAGGACACGGGCTGGAGCAGGGCGGGCAGCCTCTCGATGGGGAAGAAGAGCCCGCACAGGAAGATCATGGGAAAACGGAAGAAGTTGGAAAAGGTCTGCGCCTCGAACACCTCGCTGACGGCCACCGCGATGAACAGTCCCTGGAACGTGGAGGCCACCGCGATGAGGATCACTGCGGGGATGAACTGCGCCCAGGCGATCTGGGCGAGGTCGGTCAGGAACAGGGCCATGATCACGGGTACAAAGGCGTTGCACACGCCGAAAAAGATCGCCCCGCTCGTCTTGGCAAGCATCAGGAGCTCAAATGACATGGGTGCCAGCAACAGCCGTTCGAAGGAGCGGTTTTTCTTCTCGAAGGTCACCGTGACCGCGAGCATGGAGGTGGTGCCGAACAGGATGGAGATGGCCACCACGCCGGGGAGTAGCTGCGGAATGCTTTCCAGCCCGCTCCCGGAGCGGATGAAGAACATGGCTGTCCACGCCAGGGGGAAGATGATGCCCCAGCTCACGTTCGGCGGTTTCAGATAGTAGGTGCGCATGTCTTTTGCCAAGATATTCCAGAAGGCGATCAGCTTGTTCATTTCTTTCCCCCCTTCATCTCCTTCTCGTGATGCATGGCACCGGATTCTATGCCCGTTATCTGCACGAAAACATCCTCAAGCGAGAGGCGTATCCGACGCGCTTCCGTGACCGTGAATCCCTGTTCCTCGATTCGGCGCACCAACGGCCCCACATGCACGGGGGAGTCCGATTCCACACGGATCGACTGTTGCTCGGGGGGCGAGATAACCAGCGAGGGGAAGGCCTGGCTCAACCCTTCACGAACCTTTTCCGTCAAGGCCTCCTGGCAGGTGATTTCGAGGACATGCCGTCCTTGCAGGGGCTGGATCAGGTGTTCCACCGAGTCAACGCCGACGATGCGCCCGGCAACGATGAAGGCGATGCGGTCGCAGAGCCGTTCGGCCTCCTCGATGTAGTGGGTGGTCAGGAAGATGGTCGTCCCGGCCTGATGCAGGTCGGCCACGAGCTGGCGTATCTGGCGTCCGCTGGCCACGTCGATGCCCGTGGTGGGTTCGTCGAGGAACAGGATGTCCGGCCGGTGGATGATGCCCGCCGCGATGGTGAGCTTCCGCTTCATCCCCTTGGAGTACCCGCCGAACTTTCGGTCGGCAGCCTTGACGAGATCGAAATCGCGCAACAGCGCCTTTGCCCGTTCCCGGCGCTCGTCCTTCCGGATGCCATACAGCGATGCGCAGAAACACAGGTTCTCGAACCCGGTCAGCTCGGGGTAGAGGTTGCTCTCGTCGGGAACCACGCCGATCAGGTGCTGGGCGACCCTCGGGCTTTGGGTGCAATCGACGCCGCACAGTCGAATGTTCCCGGAATCCGGGCGGGCCAATCCGGTGAGCATGTTGATGGTCGTGGTCTTTCCAGCCCCGTTCGGCCCGAGAAATCCGAACAGCTCTCCCCGCTCCACGGCGAAGGATACGCCGTCCACGGCCTGCACTCCTTCAAACCGCTTGCTCAGGCCTTCGACCGCTATTGCTTCGTTCATCATCAGGATGGACCTCCCGAACCGATTCTTGTTTTGATCTGTTTCGGCGTATTCATCAAACCCCATAAAAACCCTGATGCAACAGCTTGGCGCACAATCCGAACAGGAGCAGGCTGAACAGGAGCCTGACCGTCCGGCCCGTCAGCCTGGTACTCATCAGCCTCGCTCCGGCCTGACCGCCGAGAAAGGCGACCACCGCCGCAGGTAACAGGAAATACCAATCGACCTCCCCCATGGATGCGTATCCCAGGAATCCGGTGAGCGAGGAGAAGCAGACGATGAAGGTGGATGAAGCTGCAGCCGTCTTGGTCGGAATTTTCAAGAAGAAGATAAGCAAGGGGACGATGAAGACCCCGCCTCCGATTCCCAGCAACCCGGCCATCAGGCCGATGACCGCGCCGATAATCGCCCCGCCGATAATTTTGGTTGTTCTTGCCCGCTCCACCGTCCGGTCGTCGCCCTTGGGCGAAAACAGCATGCGCACCGCCGCCAGAAAGAGAATGACGGCCACGATCATCAGGAACGGTTTCGTTTCGATCCGGGTGTTCAGGTAAGCGCCGATCGGCGCGGCCGCTGCGGAAAACAGGATCAGCGGGATCGAAAGGGAGAAATCGACCATCCCCTTTCGCGAATAGGCGTACGCCGCCGATCCCGCAGCCGTGAGGTTCAGGAACAGGGATGCGGCGGCCGCCTCGCCCTTCGCCATGCCCAGAAGCACGAACAGCGGCGAGAAGACAAGCCCGCCGCCGAGACCGACCATGGTCAGCAGGAGTGAGATGAAAAATACGCCTGCAAGCAAGACAACGGGTAGGCTCATATGCGGTCCTTGACGATGTGTTCAGGCGATTGTTCGCAGCTGGCCGGGGACTCCGAGCGCCCACCCTGGCTGGTGTATCGCTTCAATCTGTTGATCGGGAAAAGTCGAGTCGCGCCGGCTTCGGAATATCTGCGGGTCCCGAACGAATTGCTTCCCAGGCAATCTTTCGGCACGAGTTGCGGGTTTCTCCACAGGCTGTCTATTCATACCATTTCACAACAAATTTGGCATGCTGAACACCCCGTTCGCGAGGGACCGCAATTCCGTCATGGTCTGCCGGTTAATCCCGTAATGCACGAAATAGCCCTGCTTGTCCGCAACAACGAGGTCCGCATCCCTCAGGATGCGCAGGTTCTGGGATACGGCTGAAGGAGTGACGCCCAGCCTCTTCGCCAAGGCGTTTACGCACAAAGGGCCGCCTTTCAGCAGCTCCAGTATCCGTATGCGAGTGCCGACCGAGAGGACTTTGAACATACTGGCTTGTTTTTCAAAATTGACCATTGGTTCCTCGATGTGATAAAGAATCTATGCATATACTTATTTAAAAATGGTGTAAAGTCCACCATTCCCAACAATGGTCTCGCCGAGGTTTTTGTTCAACTTGGAATGGAAATAATCTATACTTAGGCAATGTCAAATAGAAGGAGTCTCTATACAAGTCTTGATCATTCTTTCCAGCAACGACCCGGAAGTGAAATGGAACACTGTCCGTTTCGGCAACTTCCTGTTGAATGAGGGCGAGGACGTCACGTTGTTCCTGAACGCCAGCGCCGTTGATTTGTATGCGGGCGATTCGGATACATTCCCGATCGCCGAACAGGCGAAGATGTTCGCCCTGAGTGAGGGCGTGCTGGTAGCCTGAGGGAAGTGCCTGAGCATCCACGGTGTGGATGAAAGCGAATACGTCAAGTTGTCCAGCCTGAAATTCCTGTATGCGGAAATGATAAAGGCAGACAGGATTCTCAACTACTAGATGAAATATAGAAGGAGCCTTGAAAAAGGCGTCGCCATGTTTCAGAAAATTCAGTTCCCTCACATTTTAAATGTGGTGGGCACTTAATTGCATCGTGTTCTACCGCAACAGGTTATACTACTTTTTGTTTGTCATCGCATAGATGTAATTCTTAAGCTCAATCTGAAAACTTAGATGACAACGGCAATCCGACTTTTGACCATCCTGGCACAGATGGTTCTCCGGGCATTTGTTGCATGCATTAATTTCTTCAAGAAGCCGCCGAATGTGATCGGGATCGTGGCTTTCGCCAATTTGCTTGAGAATGTCGTCAGCGTTTCTCTTTGTACACATAGCATCGCCTCCCGGGGAGAAACGGATTGCCGGTTTATATTGGTCAATATCCAAAAAAGTTTAGAATGTATTTGATCGCAGTAAACACCATGACGCCAGACAGCATCCACTTGATGGCCTTGGCTGGCACAAACTTTTGGCATCGAGCCCCAAGATACATCCCCGCCATTCCTCCCGCTCCGAACAGTATTCCCAACAGCCAGTCGGGAGCCACGGAAAGGTTTGGGTAGAAAGGTGCGATGGCTTGGTAAAAAGCGACGCCTGCAACCGATGTGACAAAGGTTCCCATCAGTGCGGCACCTGCGACGATATAGACTGGAAGCTCGAAAAAAGTAATAAAGAACGGGGCGATTATTGATCCCCCTCCTATCCCGTAAATCCCCCCCACTATGCCGACAATGAAACTGAGAAGAAAAATTCCCCAGAATGAAACGTCATAGGCTTCCCCGTAGAACGTGAACCCGAGTCGCTTTAGATTGAAACAAGTGACTGTCGTGGCGGGCGCGGGCGCCGCCCCCTTCGGACTAGTGTTTCGTTTGACCATTTCCCGAAAGCGTGCTTCGCTTTCCCTCTTGGCCCCGCCATTTGAGTTCCCCAGCACGTCCCTCACCATTTTAAACCCGATATATAGGAGCACACAGGCGGTAAACAGCTTGAAATGCTTCGGGTCCGGCAAATAATGCACCCTGACCATGGCGCCGATAAAGACACCTGGCAGCGTGCCGAGGACGACGATCCATGTCAGCGGCCACACCATTCGCCCCTCGCGCCAGTAACGATATACTCCGCTTGGGATGGCAACGACATTGAACACCTGGTTGGTGGCGCTGACGGATGGATTCGTATACCCGATGAAGGACATCTGAAACGGCAAGAGCAGAAAGGCACCGGAAACGCCGCCCATTGAGGTGAAAAAAGAAATGACGAACGCCACAAAAGGTGGAATCCAGAGCGCGACTTCGATATCAGCAGTTTGGAAGTACATGGAATCGACCGCCTTTTTGTGATAACATTTGTCAACAGTCACGGAAGTGTCTATATTCGTGACAGTAAAGTTTCGGCAAGTCAATACCAATGTGAGCGAGGTCGAATGATTATCGTCGGGCTTTCTTCAAGCTGCCATGGTATTTTCAGGGGCAAGCAGCAACTCTCAGCAATCAAAGGCTCTTAGTAATGACAGGTTTCAACCGAAGTGATGATGGACGGATTCTTTCCATTGCGGAAGGAGAGGAGTGCCTGAGCCACTCCCAACTGAATCGATTGGAGGATTCTTTCCGGGAGTGGGCTGGAAAATCAAAACGCGACGATGTTCGTTTGTCCAGACTAAGCGTTTTGCTCATTTTCCTTCTGGTCAGGTATACGGGCGCAAAGTTGAGCGAAGTATTATCGATCAACATACATACCGATCTCGATTGGGCTCGCCATCTGGTGATTTTTCGTTCGAATGGGAATGAGAGAGCGGAACCGAGGGAAGTTCATATTTCACGATCTCTTGCCGACGAGATCAGGGGGAAGATCGAAACCTTGAAATCTCACAAGGAGTCAGAAAGACTGCTTGATTTGGACCCTGGTTTTGTTCGGCGCAAATTTTATGAACGGGCTTTGGAATGTGGGTTTCCAAAGCGGCTGGGCGGTCCGGAAGCCATCCGCAAGGCGAGAGGCGTGGAGTTGATGCAAAGCAACATCCCCTTGCCCGCTGTGCAGATGATGCTGGGGCACTCCACCCCCAATCTCACCTCGTCCTATGTCGCGTTCTCCAAGGATGAAATTCAAGCTGTTGCTCAGCGTTTTCTGGAAAAGGAATCCGGCCGCAAAACAAGCGCACGAAATAGTTTTTTTGGAAAAGTGTCAGAAATCTTGAGGGGCGACATACAAACACGCGTCGTTATGGAAACCCTAGAAGGGAACTCCATCATCACCGTAATCACGAATGACAGTTTGGAGCGGCTTGGCTTGAGCTTAGGCAGATTGATCACAGCCGAGGTAAAGGCTCCGCTGGTAATCTTGCATGGCGGTGAAGCATCTCCGAAATGCAGCACGGAAAACAGACTCAGGGGAGTGGTGACCAGAATAACCAATGGAGAGGTCAACACGGAATATATCGTCAAGATTTCTGAAACAACTGAAATATGCGCCCTTGTCACTTCCTCCCCAAGCTCACCCTTTGAATTAAATGTTGGAGACTGTGCATGGGCATTGTTTAATTGTTCCGCCGTGGTGCTTCACGTTGACTGATGACCTCCTGCCGATGGTTTCCTCGATTTGTATTATACAAGACTACAAGGGCTTTTCTGGGAGCCACCCCTTGAAGTCTGCTTAAAATAAACTGGACTCTTAAGAGACGTTGCGCCGCACGTTGAATTGGCATTTGCGGGTAAAGACAAAAGGGACTCACTCTTCCCCTAGAATCCTGTCCCATGCCGCAATGTGGTTTCGGAAGCCGTACTCGACCATCTCGAATTTTCTGCCCAAATTTTTGGCTGCGACCCCAAGCGTCCCGGTGCCGGCAAAGGGATCAAGAATGGTGTCGCCTTCTTTGCTCAATGCGGTAACCAGAGTCTCAATTACCGACAATTTTTTTTGCGTTGGGTGAAGGGTCTTTTCGCCCTTCTTGGTTGACCATTCCTCATCGGGGTCAGGCATCATCCGTTCGTTCCCTGATGTTTTTCCAGCGACCACATAATTTTTATAGCGGCCTTCCTTGTCGAAATATGAATTTTCTGAGCACACATGCAGCCCGAGTTCGAAGCTCTCCTGAAACATCCCCTTGTTGGTGCCTCGTGAATCCGGTTTGCACCAGGCATATTTGCGCAACTTGGTAAAATAGCGGGAAAGCTCTCGATACCAATCGCCGAATTGGAAATCCGAGCAGAACACAAAGACATTGCCGCCAGGTTTCAGAACGCGATGGAATTGGTAGGCTAGAACGTCGATCCGAAGCTTTTTGCAATCCCAATCCTTGCCGGCGATACCGATCTCGAAAGGCGGGTCGGTGATTATGGCCTCGTACCGGTGGGAAGGACAATTCTCCAAAAAAAGGAACGCATCATCGTTGTGGATGTCGCCGTCTTCGGACGACGAGGTTACCCCCAGATGGTCTTGTTTCCGTAAATCAATCACGAATCACCTGCCACCGGCTTTCCATACGTCGGCTTTTGGTTTTCCAAGATGAATTCCCGCATTCGTTGAAGCGATTTTGAACTCAGCCCAGGGTTGAGAGCTTTGCGCCGCTTGGCTCGTTCTTTGGGATTTGCAATCGTGTGGCAACTGTTGGCGGCATTAGCCATTTCCGGGTCATTCTCCAGTATGCTCATCAGCGCTCTATACGTGTCGTTGTGCATGGTGACGAGAACGATTCGAACGAACTCCGGAACAGGAAGGTCATAGGCAAGGGAGAAGTCGAGTACCCGATCCAGTGGAATCGAAGCGTCCCCCTTTTCGATCTGGGATATGAACGAGCTGGAGCACCCCAATTTCTGGGCGACCCATCTGAGGGGCTTGTGCCGATTCTCCCGGACAATCTTCAGATAAAGCCCGACTTCTTCTTTCAACAATTGTTCCGGGGTCTTCACAGGGGTGAGGTCAACGTCGTCATCTTCGGCCATGGTTAATCAACCACCTTGTTAACAGTGTTAAGCAACTAGTTGTTTAACACTGTTAATAAATAAGTTGATAATCAGTAGCAAGGGATTTGTTGCTTTTTTGGGGTGGATGCGTGAGCAGGGACCTGAGGATATCCCTTGAGCCAGAGTCGAACCCGCCATCCCTCTCGCCGTCGCCTACGGTAATCACGACGCAAGCAAAGCCGTCGGGGCAAGGCCGCCCGGCTCGCCGGGTGCCCGAAGGGCCTGGCCTTGCTCCGGCGGCTGCTTGCGTCACGCTCGTGGAAAATCGGCGGGAGGGAAAGAAATCGTGCCGCCGGAGCTTGCGCGAAGGTTTCGTGGCGTCATATGGTAGGGCATATCCACCGGATAAATTGGTCACTAAAAGGAGGTATGACGCACCTAAGGCGCGTTCATAAGTTTTGACGAAGTCTAAACTGATGAACGCTTAAGTAGGCACTAACACGCCGTAACATCTAACACTTCGCTGCCGTTCATTTCCAAACGGCACACTTTCACATCCTAACGCCAGGCTGAAACACAGCACCCCGCCGGACAAACGACAGGTATCTAGAAATCTGCCGTTGTCGTAATTCCCCCACGGCCATCGCTTATGCGCAGGACAAATGAGCTTGCGTGGTGGCACCCCTTATTGAATGGATTCTCAGGATTTTTCCTTCTGTGGGAAATGGACATTGATTTGTTCCGTGTCGGTTGTTGTGTGGCGCATTCGCGCCATAGGCAGGTCATTTCCCGGCAAGCGGGGAAGGTCCGATCTGCTTTGTCCCGGGGCGCTGCCCCGAACTTCAGGAAGGAGATCCATATGAAATCCATCAGTCTGGTACTGGGCGCGAACAGGGCAACCCTGTCCGGCCCGCGCTCGAAACAGCACAGAATCCGGCAGAATGCCAAAGCCTTCGCAGGCCGGTTGCGTGAAGCCGGGTTTGGAGTCCGCAAATGGACCAACATTTCCAACAAGCATTTTGCGGCCGTGGCCGCCAAGATGAAAGAACAGGGCGTGGGTGACGGGCGCATAGCTGAAATTTTTTCGGCAGCCCGTCACCTGTGCGAAACTTACGGCAACACCCGCATCAGCCCGACCAACGACGTGTTCGGCGTGAAACGCGGGACCATTGCCAACGCCAACAGCAAGGCGGTTGCCCCTGAATTTGTCTTGGGGGCAATCGCCAAACTGGAAGCTGAATCCTCATATGAGCACGGTCCCCGGTGTGCCGCTCAGATCCGACTTCAGTACGAACTGGGGCTCCGACGAGAAGAATCGGCGAAAGTCGATCTGATCAACGATTGGGACAAGGAAGCCCGCACTCTTCACATCCAGTATGGCTCGAAGGGTGGGCGCCCTAGGACGCTGCACAATCTCTCCGATCGGCAGCAGGATGCTCTTGAGAGAGCTCTGCCATACGTCAGTCAATCCGACAGGCCGGGGATTCATAATCTCATGCCGAGCGGGATGGGCGACAAATGGCAGGAAAAGCTGTCCTACGCGGCTAGGCTTTGCGGCTTCACCAAGAAGGAAAGCGGGTGGACGCTGCACAGCAACCGTCATGAGCGGTTTCATCGCATGTACGTCGAGCACACGGGTTTCCAGCCGCCCAACCAGCACGAATCCGTGGAAGCCTTCCAAAAGACCGCGCGGGACACGGCTGGGGACGAATGGCCCCGGCTCGACGCCGAAGCCCGTGACGACATCGAAGTCACTGCAGGCCATTCCCCTGGCCGCCGTGACGTATCCGATGCCTACCTTGGCAGTTCCCGTTAGAAGAAGCCCCGCCCTTTTCGGTGGGGCTTCCCTTTTTGGGCGTGAGGTTACCTGAAGATGAATCGCCTGAGCGATTCATCTTCAGGTAACCGTCCTCCCCGCCCGTCGGCTTGTGGCCGATGGGCGGGGAGGACTTTCGCCCCTCATGAGCGACTCATCGAAAAAAGTGAAAATACCCTATCTCGATTCCTTGAGGTCAAAGGTGCCGGTGTGATCAGACTTAAGGGTTGGCTGGGAGTCCCGCAGCGGGACAGGTGTTTAACCCTTTGGTTTAGGTCGCATGTCGAACGCATTGAAGGTCAAGGATGTCGCCCGAATTCTGAATTGTTCGGAAAGCCTGGTCAGGACTCCGGCCATGCTTGCCGCGCTGGGGGCTTTTCGGATCGGTAAACGGGGCATCCGATTTCACCATGAGCTGCTCAAGGCGTACATCGCCAGGGGACAGCTCGGCCATGCAGAAAAGGCGCCAATCTCGGACGAAGGCGGAAGCCGGTCCGATTTGACGGATCGTCATGGCATTTGGTAACTTCAATGATGGTAAGCGACCTTTCCTGCAGGAGAAAATATGCCCTACAAGGAAGGAAAACGGTGGAGGGGTGTGGTGCGTTTCACCCCGACACATGGTCCGATCATCAGGCGCACGAAGTTCTTTGAAACCAAGAGACAGGCAGGGGATTGGGAAGGCGAAACCGTCAAGGCATTGAAGGTGGCCGACCAGAGAAACCCTGCCAAGGCCGATGTGATTGGCCGGGCTCTGACCGTGACGGAATGGGCGAATCGTTACCTCGATCACGTCGAGGCCACGATGTGCCGGAAGACCTACAACGAAAAACGGTTGGCTTTCCAGCGGCTGGGGGCTTTCCTCAGGGACGACCGGTCGCTGGTTGGGCGAATCAGTCTTCACGTGGCTCTGGAGCATCTGGCCATGGTCTCCAGGACGGTAACCGGGAATTCGGCGAACAAGGATCGCAAGAATCTCGCCGCTGCCTGGGTGTGGGGAATCAAGTACCTCAATCTGGACAGGGACAATCCCTTCCAGCATGTGGACAGGTTCCCCGAGGATCGCCACCCGCGCTACGTCCCGCCGCTGGACGATTTCCGCAAGGTGGTGCACCTGGCGGGACCTCGTCGTAGGCAACTGCTGTTGCTGGCCTTCCATACCGCGCCGCGCAGGAGCGAGCTTTGGAAACTCAAGTGGAGCGAGGTCGACTTCGGATCAGGGCTTGTCGGCTACTGGACAAGGAAGCGGCGAAGCGGAAACGCGGAATTCGATGAGCTCCCCATGTCCGCAGGGCTTCGAGCCAAGCTGGCCGAATGGAAGCTGGTGTCCGGCGCCGAGGATCTGGTCTTCGGCAATCGGTTCAACGGTCTTCTGGACCCGAACAATCGGTGGCTGAAGCGG
Organism: Desulfovibrio sp. Huiquan2017; assembly: GCF_017351175.1. Lineage (NCBI taxonomy): Bacteria > Pseudomonadati > Thermodesulfobacteriota > Desulfovibrionia > Desulfovibrionales > Desulfovibrionaceae > Desulfovibrio > Desulfovibrio sp. Huiquan2017. Next base: position 44,627 of record NZ_JAFMPN010000020.1, read on the forward strand.
TTGTGCGCCGAAGCCGGGGTGAAGCCGTTCGGCTTTCATGGCATCCGTCACCTGGCGGCCCGAGTGGCTATCGACAACGGTGCGACCATCATGGAAGTGAAGCATCTGCTTCGGCACAAGTCCATCGCCACGACCCAGCGCTACATCCTCCGGACGAAGAAGACCACCGGTGCCGTGGATGCCCTGGATGCAGCATTGGTCGATGCGGTCGGAGGCCGAGTCCGGAAAAATGACACTTGCGGGTGACACGTGGAAAGGAAAAGGCCTTACGCGGTGTGCGTAAGGCCTTGTATTTCCTTGGCGTCCCCAAGGGGATTTGAACCCCTGTTAACGGCGTGAAAGGCCGTCGTCCTGGACCAGGCTAGACGATGGGGACAGTGGGACGTGAGGTCCGTTTCGGCCGGGCGGACGCCCGGATGGCCGGTTTGTTCCTCTCGTGGAGTGGGCCTTCTGGCATAAATCGCCGCAGGGGGCAAGTCTTTTTGCGTAGACCGTCCGGCAGCGGAGGGGACAGACATTGGGATCTGGTGAATGCTACTTTTTTCACAAGAAAATCGGTTCGGCCAGGTGGTATTTTTGAATATCGACGAATATAATGTGAAATATGGAACGTTGTTAATATCATACCACTTCTTCGGTTATGAGTGCATGAAATGGTGTTACGCTTGCCGGAGTAAGCTCAGCCTTGGCTGCCGGGCTTTTCTGATATTAAATAGCGGGTAGCCGAACCTGGAAGAAGGCTGCCCAATTATCTGGAGAGCATAGACGATGAGCATCAAGTACAAAATCCTGTTGCCGACCCTCCCGCTGATTTTGTTGATCGGATGTGTTGGCTTTTTCCTGTTGACCGACAGGTTCGATGAAGTGCGGACCTCCTTTGCCGGTATGTTGGTGAGCAATGCCGCCAAGACCTTGGAGCAGAACACCGAGGAAGCCGCAGTCCGGGCCGAGGAGGAAGCGGCCTTGTTCAGCCGTCTGCCTGTGGTCGTCCGGGCTTTTTCCCTGGCGCATCAGGGAAACATGGCCGACGAGAGCGACCCTGTGGTGCAGAACGCCCGCGAGGCCCTGCGCACCGAACTCGCGCCTGCCCTGGAGGGCTACCGGGAGACGCTCGGTGAAAAGCTTCGTCTGCATTTCCATCTACCCAACGGGCGCAGCCTGGCGCGCATGTGGCGCGACAAGCAGGCCAAGCGCAACGGCAAATGGATGGACGTGTCCGACGACATCTCCAGCTTCCGCAAGACCGTCCTGGACGTGAACCGTGACGGCAAGCCCCGCCGGGGCATCGAGCCCGGACGCGGCGGCTTCGCCATTCGGGGAGTGGTGGCCGTCAAGGACGCGACGGGACGTCAGCTCGGCTCGGTGGAAGTGCTCAAGAGCTATGACGACGTTTTCAAGCTCTTCAAGGACGAGACGGGTAGCTTTTACACCCTGTTCATGAACGCCGATCTGCTTCCGACCACCACCAACCTCCAGGACTCCAAGAAGTACCCTCTGGTCGGCAAAGCGTTCGTCCGCGTGGCGGGCAAGGAAAATGCCGAACTGGCGGGCCGGATCACGGCCGATCGGCTGAGCAAGGCCGTGGACGGCCAATATGTGACCATCGAAGGGGATTACGCCGTGGCCTATCTGCCGGTCAAGGATTACCAGGGCAAGCCCATCGGCGTGATCACCCTGGCCCGCGATATCGCCGTGCAGAATGCGATCATCGATGGCGCGGTGGCCCTGGTCCTCATCCTTTTCGTCCTGGCCGTGCTCGTGCCGCTGCTATCCCTGTTCGGGGTCATGCGCTACGCCGTGTTCCGGCCCCTGGAGCGCATCCGCGACCTGGCCGAACAGGTCGCGCGTGGCAACCTGACCCAAAACGAGCCCGCGACCAGCCGTGACGAGATCGGCGCCATCCATCGCTCGGTCAGCCGCATTCCGGTCCATCTCTCCGCGCTCATCGACGATTGCGAGACCACTGCCCGCGAAGTCGCCCGGGGTGCGGTCCGGGCGCGCGGCGACGCCGCCAAGTACGAAGGGGCGTATGCGCAGCTCATCCAGAGCATGAACCGGGTGGCCGACACCTACACCGCCACCTTCGATTCCTTCCCGTTCCCGCTCTTCACCGTGGATCGGGGACACAGACTGCTCTTCGTCAACGAGCATGCCCGCAAGGCCGCCGACCGCAGCGAAGCCGAGTTGTTGGGTTCGAGGTGTAGCACCATGTTCAACACCAACATCTGCACGACCGAGAACTGCGTCTGCACCCGGGCCATGCAGGCCATGGAACGAGCCATGGGGTCGGCCCAGGGGACACTCGGTGAGTCCGGAGTGGACATACAGGGCTACGCCTGCCCGTTGTTCGACGAGCATCACCAGGTAGTGGGTGCCCTTGAAGTCATCGTGGACCAGACCGACATCCTGGGCTCGCAGCGCAAGATGCAGCTCGTGGCCGACAGGGCGGGTGAATTGTCCGAACGCATGACCTCCGCTTCCCGGCAACTCGCCGAGCGCGTGGAGGAATCCCGCACCGGGGCCGAGGAACAGAGTACCCGCGCCACGGAGACGGCTACGGCCATGGAGGAGATGAACGCCACCGTGCTCGAAGTGGCCCGCAATGCCAACGAGGCAGCCTTGAACGCGGAGCAGGCCGAGAGCCAGGCCCAGGGCGGGCACGAAGTGGTGGGCAAGGTGGTCGCCTCGGTCAACGAGGTCCGGGAGCTTGCGTCCCTGCTCCGGGACAACATGGGCGAGTTGGGAGCCCAGGCCGACGACATCGGCCGGGTCATGACCGTCATCAACGACATCGCCGACCAGACCAACTTGTTGGCGCTCAACGCGGCCATCGAGGCCGCCCGGGCGGGCGATGCCGGGCGCGGCTTCGCCGTGGTCGCCGACGAGGTCCGCAAGTTGGCCGAAAAAACCATGGTCGCCACCACCGAGGTGGGCAGCGCCATCGGGGCCATCCAGACCATGGCCCAGCGCAACGTCAGCGAGACCGACAAGGTCGCCCTCGTGGTTGAGACCTGCACTTCCCTGGCCGAGGACGCGGGCAAATCCCTGGCGGGAATCGTGGACTTCTCGCGAGACTCCGTGCGCCAGATCCAGGGCATCGCCGCTGCGGCCGAAGAACAGTCCGCCACCTCGGAGCAGATTACCCAGGCCACCGAGGACATGCACCGTATCTCCCAGAACACCAGCCGGGCCATGACCCAATCCGCCCAGGCCTGCCAGGAGTTGAGCACCATCGCCCACGACCTCGACAGCCTCATCAACGAACTCGCCTCCGCCTAGCCGAGGCCGGGGGGAGAGGGAAGGGGAAGCCCGTTATGGGGAACGTCCCTTTCCCTCTTCCCGGCCTCGGTTTCATACTTGATTTTCTTCAAGCCGGTTCAAGGGGCGCTGGTCCGCGTGACGGGTCTTGCGCGTGTACTCTCCAAGCTTCCTGTGGTATGAGCTGGCATATCGGAATCTTGCGAGGTCGGCACCATGGCATTGCGCGTTATAGAAGTCGTCACGCCCCGTTCGGATAAGGACGAGGTCAAGAAGTCTCTGGAAGAGCATCAGCCCGATGCGGGATACGTGTTCTGGGCTTCACCGCTGGATGACGAGGAATTCTTGTCCTTCCGCGTGATTCTGGATGTGGCCGAGACCGGCAACGTCCTGGACGAGTTGGAGGAACTCTTCGCCTGGACGGACAAGTACCGCATCGTGGTTTATCCTGCCGAGGCCACGCTGCCACGGTTGGACAAACTGACCCAGGAAGAGACGCGGGAGCACACCGCTTTTTCCGGGGAAGGTACGGATGGCGGCGGCTCCATCAGCCGCGAGGAACTTTACAACGACGTCCTGGACACGAGCCTGCTCTCCAAGCATTACGTCATGCTCGTGCTTTTTTCTTCTCTCGTGGGCATCATCGGACTGCTGCGCGGCAACGTGGCCATCATCATAGGGGCCATGGTCCTGGCTCCGCTGCTCGGGCCCAACGTGGGGCTGAGCCTGGCCACCACCCTGGGCGACGCCCGCCTCAGCCGCGAGGCCCTCAAGACCCTGGCCGTGGGCGTGGGGCTATGCTTCGCCCTGTCCGTCGGGGCCGGGCTGTTGCTGGGCGTGCCTGAGATGAACCGCGAGCTGGCCGCCCGCAGCGTGACCGCCTACTCCGACATCGTTCTGGCCATGGTCTCTGGTGCGGCGGGAATCATCACCGTCACCCTGGGCGTCCCCACTTCCCTGGTCGGGGTCATGGTCGCCCTGTCCCTGCTCCCCCCGCTCATCGCCTGCGGCCTGTTTCTGGGCGCGGAGCGTTTTTCTGAAGCGGGCGGTGCGAGTCTGCTTTTCGCCGTCAATATCATCTGCCTCAATCTGGCCGGAGTCGGCACCTTTCTGGTCCAGGGCATCCGCCCCTTGTCCTGGTGGGACAAGGAGAGGGCCAGGAAGGCCACCCTGCGCGCGGCCCTGGTCTGGACCCTGCTCCTGGCCGTGCTCGTCGGCCTGATGTTCCTCAGGGCGCATTAGGCCCCGAATGCCTTCAGGCGCTTTTCGGCTGGCGCCGATCAATTCTTCCGCATTTTGACATGGGCCGGCGGGCGGCCTATCGTCCCTCGCGCAAGTTGCATCCCGCAACCCAGCGATAACGCGGCTGAGAACCCCTCGGCCGTCTGAAGTGGAGGAAAACGGCATGAGTCTCCCGCTGTTCCCCCGGTCCGGGGACGCCCAAACGTGTCATCTCGCGGAGGCGATCACCAAGCCGAATATCGAGGTGGGGGAATACACCTATTATCACGACTTTGACGATCCTTCGCGGTTCCAGGACAGGAACGTGCTCTATCACTACCCCGTGAACGGGGATAAGCTGATCATCGGGAAGTTCTGCTCCATAGCCCACGGCGCCAAATTCCTGTTCAACGGCGGCAACCACAAGCAGGCCGCGTGCGTCAACTATCCCTTCGCCATCTTCGGTGAGTTGTGGGAGCACGCATTGCCCGTTACCGACAGTTGGGACAACAAGGGCGACATTGTTGTCGGAAACGATGTCTGGATAGGATTCGAAGCGCTGATCATGGCGGGGGTCACCATCGGCGACGGTGCGCGGATTGGCTCCCGGGCCATCGTGACGCGCGACGTGCCGCCCTATGCGGTAGTGGTCGGCGCGCCCGCAAGGCAGGTCAGGAAGCGGTTTCCGGATGAGGACATCGCGTTGCTGGAGAAGATTCGTTGGTGGGATTGGCCCACAGAACGCATACGGCGCGATATGGACCTGCTGATGGGCGATGTGACGGCATTGCGGCGGGCGCTTGGCGAGTACGAGTAGCGCCTTCACGATCCACCGGATGCGCCGCGGCGTGTCCCTTGCCCCGGGTGCGGGGACTCTTCGAGAGGAACCGGCGGGCACGGGTTGAATTCTCCGGTGCGGTCACGGGCCTGGACATGTCCGTTATCGCCTTCCTGTCCGGGATAGGGAAGGCGGCTGGATCTGTTGCGCAGGTGAGCGACCATTTTCGACCAAAGGCAAGGCGGCCAAAGTAGAGTTTTACGGTTCGAAACGACCGGGAAAAAGGCGGATCGGCATACTTGCCTCGTCGTCATCGAAGAATGCGACGCTCTCCCCTGAGAAGACATCGGACATGGCGTTGAACGCACAGGCGAATCCCATGCTTTCCAACGGGTTTCTCCGGACGGGAGGTTATGCGTGGCCCAACAAATTCCTCAGTACCTTGAGGATGTTCTTGGGTTGCAAGAGGATGCGAACGCCGCTTTTGGGCGTGCAGCGGACAATCTCCCGGACGTAGGCGAAGTAGCCCGCGTTGGACCGGTTGTTTTTGAGGATCTTGTAGGCGTTGTCCTTGCCCTTGCGGAAGGTATAGCGGGCGACCCAGTCCCGGACAAAGCTCTTGTCCACCTTGGCCTCCATCGCGCTCCCGGCGCGTAGCGGCGCGGAAAAGGTGATCGTGTCGTCCAGGAAGTCCGGAACGCTGATGGCGCTGCTGACGTTGCCGCCGTGTCGCCTGCGGACCATGGCCTCGCACGGGAGCGAGGCCGCGTGCCCGGTCAGCATCAGGCGCAGGAGGGATTCGAGGTCTGCGGAGATAATGTCGTGCTGGTAGAACCCGATGCGCACGGCGGTCTCGCGCCTGTACAGGGTTGAGCCGTGGAAGGGGAAATAGCCGCCTTCCAGCATGGCCTCGAAGGCCTCGGCGGCGGAATAGATCCGCTCCGGCCCGCTGTTCGCCTTGCTGGGCTTGAGCCGGTCTTCGGGCGAGCGGTCCACGAATACCCCGGAGATCATGACCACTTCAGGGTGCGCCTGCGCCAGCCGCACTGCCTGCTCGATGAAGGTCGGGTCCACGAAATAGTCGTCACCGTCCAGGTTGAGGACCCATTCCCCCCGTGCACGCTCGTAGAGCGTCTTCTGGTAATTGGCCACGCGCCCGAGGTTGGTCTCGTTGCGGCACACCCGGACCCTGGGAGTGTCCGCATAAGCGGCCAGGACCTCCCGGCAGGCTTCGTCGGTGGAGCGGTCGTCGGCGATGATGATTTCCAGGTTCGGATAAGTTTGCGCCAGGGCGGAATCCACGGCCTCGGGCAGGAAGTCCGGTTGGTTGTAGGTCGGAATCATGATGCTGACGAGGGGGCGTTCGTTGTTCATGGCTGTGGGAGGGTGCAGGGTTGCTGCCGTTTGCGTGGGGCTACTCGGTTGTCGGGGAAGTCTCGAGCCGTCCGAGCCGGGTGTTGATACGTTGCACGGCCGGTTTCAGCACATCTTCGGGCATGAGCCTGAGTAGACACTCGTGCGTCCACGCTCCGCCGTAGTTGGCAGGTCAGGGTGCGCTTGGGGCGGATGGACGAGGAGATGTTCTGCATCGGATTGCATGGTTCGGGCCGCGCTGTGCGCGGTCCGGAAACGGCTTCATGGTTGACCCGTCAGCGCGGGGCGGAGCGCCGTCCCAGAGCGGCCGCGCCGGTGTTCCAGAGCACGCGCCACGCCGGATACCGCCGTAGACGGTGGTTGTAATGTCGCAGGAATCGGGTGGCGTCGGGTTCTTCACCCGCCAGGAGCAGGGACCGCATGGTCCGCGATTCGTCGTCCTCCAGTTTGAGATGCTCGATTTCCGGTCGGTTCAGGATTTCTCTGGCGGTTTCCTGGAACCGTTGCCGGTCCTCGGGGCTCCCCCAGGTCGCGGCCCAGGCACACGCCCCGGCAATGGTCGGGAAGTCCCAACGGGGAAAGCGGTAGGCCAGGATATCGTGGTGCCCGGTATCGTACAGGCAGCGCATAATGGCCGCATGTGCCTGCATGTCGTGGAACATCTCCCTCAGGTTGCGCCGTCCCTGCAGGGAACCGCGGTGCCGCCGGTATTTGATCAGTGGTGCGGTGCCCACGGTAATTCGTTTCGAATGGGCCAGGGCGTACAGCAGGAAGACTTTGTCGTCATGGCCGATGAACGGCTCGAAGCGCAGCCCCGCGTCCTCGACGAGCGCCCGGCTGAACGCCCAAGAGGCGAAGTGCTGTCCGCACCAGAGTTCCCGCGTTTGCGCGAAGACGGCGTCTTCAAGCGGCGGATCGGGAAGAAACTCGTTCATGACCTTTTCGCGGCCGTTCTTGAGGGAGATGCGCAGACCACGGACCATGTCGGCGTTGCCCGAGGTGTTCGTCGCGGCCAGCTTTTCCAGGCCGCCCGGGATGAGCAGGTCGTCCTGGTCCAGAAAGACGAGGTAGTCGCCCGAGGCGTGGTCGAGCGCCGTGTTGCGCGCGGCGAACGGGCCGCCGTGGCTGGTTTTGTGGCGGAAGAGGCGGATGCGGGAGTCCGCCTGCATATGGCGTTCGACGATTCGGGCGGATCCGTCCGTGGAGCAGTCGTCCACGACGAGGATTTCCAGGTCCCGGCACGATTGATCCAGGGCGGACCTTAGGGTCGCATCCAGGAACCCGGCCCCGTTGAAGACCGGAATGATGATGGAAAACAGGGGGGCCAACATAAGGTGAGTATATTATCCTCTACAACTGGGGATGTAAACAAATCGGACTGCGTGAATAAATCCCGTGATCCCAGATTGTCGTCCTGCTCTGCGCCGGAGCTGGATGCCGTGCCGCGTCTACTCTTCCGAGGCGATCAGGCGCGCTTCGCCTTCGGACAGGGCCTCGCTGAACTGCATGTTGTACAGCCGCTGGTACAGGGCGCAACTCTCCAAGAGTTCCCGATGGTTGCCCATGCCGACGATCTCGCCCTTCTGCATGACCACGATCCGGTCCGCGTTGAGCACGGTGGACAGGCGGTGCGCGATGACGATGCTGGTTCGCCCCTGCATCAGGTTTTCCAAGGCCTTCTGTACGATGCGCTCGGCCTGGGTGTCCAGGGCGCTGGTGGCTTCGTCGAGAATCAGCAGGGCCGGGTTCTTGATCAGGGCCCGGGCGATGGTGATGCGCTGCTTCTGCCCCCCGGAGAGCTTGATGCCGCGTTCGCCGCAGTTGGTGTCGTACCCGTCCGGCAGCCCCTCGATGAAATCGTGGGCAAAGGCCGCCTTGGCCGCCTCGACGATCTGTTCGTCGCTCACGTCGTCGAAGCCGTACCCGATGTTCTCCCGAATGGTCAGGTTGAACAAGGTGGGCTCTTGGGAGACGATGCCTATGGAGCGGCGCAGCATGCCCAGATCGTATTCCTGGATGGGCACGCCGTTGAACCGAATCTGGCCGCTGTCCACGTCATAGAAGCGGGGCAGCAGGTTGGCCATGGTGGTCTTGCCCGAGCCACTGGGGCCGACCAAGGCAATGCGTTCGTTTTGGCGGATGGTCAGTTGCAGCTTCTTGATCGCGGGTTCGTTGCCCGTGGGGTAGGTGAAGACGATATCGTCCAACTCGATGGCCTTCAGGGGCAGGGTCAGCTCTCGGTCGCCGCCACTCTCCGGGATGACCTCCGGGGAGTCCAGCAAGCCGAAGACGCGCTCGGCACTGGCCAGGGATCCCTGCATGGTCTTGTTGGCCTCGTTCAGCTTCTTGATCGGTTCATAGAGCATGATCATGGCCGTGACAAAGGAGAAGAAGGTGCCGGGCGTGGATATGCCCTTGAGCACCTGCAGGCCGCCGTACCAGAGCACGCCGCTGATGGCCACGCCTCCGGCCAACTCCATGATGCGAGTGGATATTTCGCTGGCCAGGACTTGTTTCTTGGAGAGGCGGACGATGCCGTGGCTTTCCTTTTGGAACTGCTTGTATTCCTTGTCTTCCGTGTGGAAGGCCTTGATCAGCTTTACGCAACTCAGGCATTGCTGGACCACGGAGTTGATGTCCGCGCCCTGGACTTGCAGGCGGCGTCCGAGCTTGCGCAGGCGCTTGCCAAAGCGGATTACGGGTACGATGCAAACGGGCAGAACCACCAGGGCGATGAGCGCGAGCTTCCAATCCTGATACAGGACCACGCCTGCCAGCGAGACGCAAGTGATCAGTTCGCGCACGCCCATGACAATGGTTGGCACGCTTTCGCGGATGCCTGCCACGTCGCCCAGGATGCGTGACATAAGCATGCCCACCTGGCTTTCCTCGAAAAAGCGCATGGGCAGCAGCAGGATTCGTTCGAACATCTCGTTGCGCAGGCGTTCGAGCACCAACAGGCCGGTGATGTTCATCAGATAGACCTGTAGGAAACGGAAGACCGATTTGATGACGATGACGCCCAGGAAAGCCAGGGGGACGAGTATCAGGGCGACCTCGTCCTTCTGAACGAAAATATTGTCCATGGCGGGCTTGACCAGGTAGGCGGTGGCCGCGTTGGTGCTGGACACGACCACGGCGGAGAGCATCCCGATGGCCACCTTCCATTTATGCGGGGTGAAATAGGAAAAACAGCGTTTTATCAGGTGGCGGTTGCTGATTTTCGGAATTATCTTGAGATTGTATTGCGACAAAAAATGCTCCTAAATAACTGTCGTTGCAACTCGGGGAGACGGTTTCGTGTGGAGGCGGGCCGCTTTAGTCCCGACGAACCGGGCCGGACGTATTTGTGCTTCCGTAAAACGACCGAGCGGATAATACCCGTTTCTCCATCCGCCGTCACCTGTGTGTGGGCTGATGATTTTCCCGTGGGTACGGCCTGGCTGTGGGGTTGTCAAATCAAACGGCATATTTTCCGCGTACCCTATACGGAGCGGCCGATGGTCTCGGACGGTGCGCGACGCCAAGGCGGCGCTTCTAGCCGTTAAGGCGTTGGTGGGCACTTCCTCCAAAACACCCAACGTTGCAGCAAATAGCTGACGGGGGCGACGATTGCGGCAGTGAGCAGCGGGGCGGCAATGGACGTTATTTCCAGATGATCGCAGAGGGTCCCAATGCCGTAGCTGATGGCCGCACCTATGCTCGAGACGAAGAGAAAGTGCGCGTATTGCCGCAGGGAATGGGTTCGGACCTTGAAAACAAAATACGAAGCCACGAAGAATGAAAAGATGTTGGCGGCGAGAAAGGCCAGCACATTGGAAAGCGCGATGGGGAGAAAACGGACGAGCAGGGAGAAGACCACGATGTGAACGGCCGTGTTGGCGAGGCCTGCAACGAGAAAGCGCAGGAACTGTTGCTTGTCTTTGGTGAGGGAACGCATCTGCACGGAACGATGGATGGCTATTCTTCCATGTTGTCGTGAATCTCGGAGATGATATAGAGAGGCCGACGTTTGGATTCGATGTAAATTCTACCGATGTATTCGCCCAACGTGCCCAGGGCCAGCAACTGCATCCCTGCGAAAAAGGCGATGGCGGTCATCAGGGAGGCGTAACCCTGAACCGGGTCGCCGAGGAGCAGATACCGGATGACGACGTATATGGCGAAGAAGAAGGCCAGTGTCGAGACTACTCCCCCGCAGATGGTCGCTATGCGCAGGGGGAGGTTGGAAAAGGAGATCAGGCCGCCGACGGCCAGGCCGAGCAGTTTGAGGGGAGTCCACTTGCTGCCCCCGGCGTGGCGTTCCGGGCGGTCGAAATATATCTCGGTCGTGGAGAAACCGGGCCACGTAAGCAACCCTTTCATGAATCGGTTGCGTTCGGGCATCCTGCGGATGACATCAACCACCGCTTTGTCCATGAGCCGGAAGTCGCCGGAGTTTTCCGGAATCTTGGATTCGCTGATCAGGTTGAAGACCTTGTAGAACAAGCCCGCAGTGATTCGTTTGCTTTTGGTGTCGTGCTCGCGGTTTTTGCGTACGGCAAAGACCACGTCAAAGCCCTTGCGCCATTCCGCGAGCATCTGGACGATCAGTGTCGGAGGCTCCTGCAGGTCGGCATCGACCGGGATGACGACGTCGCCGGTGCACATATCCAGGCCCGCCGAAAGGGCCACTTCCTTGCCGAAGTTGCGGGAGAATTTGAATGCCCGGATATAGGGTTCCTCCCGTTGGCAGAGGGCATCGAAAGTCCCGTCCGAACTCCCGTCGTCTATGCAGACGACCTCCAGGGGGGATGCGATGTCCTTTTGGATTTTGGAAATTTCCTGGAACAGAGCGTCCAGCCCGTCGCGTTCGTTGAACATGGGGATGACCAGACTGACCAATCCTGGTTGTCGGCGGTTCCGGGGAGGGGTGCAGATCACGCCTACCATAGTTGATGCGGTCATACGATTGTCTCGTTTCATGTTGTTCGGGCATTGTCGGCGCCGACTGCGGAGGGAGTCCTTGCGGCTCCCCGTCCGCACGGGGGCGTTGCGGCCGGGATGAGGGCACAGGTCTTTACTTTTATATATTTCAATGGGCTCGTCTACAACAAGATTCGTCTCATCGGCTTTGGCTGTTTCGTTGTTTGTATATTGGCCAAGGCACACGCGGAACGGAAACCCCAGGCGTGGGGAATGGTCATCAATTCGCGTACGTGGTGGCCCGGCCATAAAGATTTTGCATATGAAACATGATGCTGCTACGACGTGCTGGACGAGGGGCGTGTGCAGGTCGCGCACAACGGCGGATTCAAGGCAAACAGAGCGGGCATGCCGGAAAAATGAACAAAAGAATACTCGGGGTGAACATCCTCTTGTTCGCCTATTTTCTGGTGCTCAATTTCTTCCAGCCCTTGGTGTCGGACGACCTCTGCCGGGGCGCGGCGGCTGCGCTCTGGAACCATACCATCTGGGAGCATCTCGTTAGTGATTACATGAACTGGACAGGCCGCATGACGGCCCAGCTGTTGGCATATGTCTTCCTGAACGCGCCGCTGGAGGGCTACCTCATTCCGTTGTTTAACGTCGTCAACAGTTTCGCCCTGGCGGTATTCATATTCAAGACGTTCAGGATTTCTACGATCAACAGTCCGAAACTGTCCGCCAGTCCCCGGTTCTACGTGTTTTATGCCGCCGTGATGCTCCTGGCTCTCTATGCGACGAGGTTCTTGGCCAGCGCCCTGTGGAAGACGGGCGGGTTGCAGTATCTATGGGGACTTTCGATACTGGTCAGCGTTGCGTACAGCCTGTTGCGGGCAAGGAGCGAGAGCAACGGCAAGGCTGTATTGTTCTTCGCTGTTGGCCTGTTCATAGGCAATTACAACGAAATATATTTTTCCTCCATACTCATCGTTGCCTTCGCATACGCATTGTACGCCACGCTGTCCGGAACCGCCCGAAATGCCCTGTCCAAGTCAGTGTATTCGTTCCTTTTTGGAGACCTCATCGGCGGCTGTGTACTGATCGCTGCGCCGGGTAATTACGTCCGGCTTGGAACGGTCGCCCATGGCGGGGTTTCCTTTTGGGAGAAGACGGTAATGCTGGGCAGGAATCTTTCGCACAATCAATACCTGATCTATCTATTCGTTGTGTTTGTCCTCTTTTGCGTCTTGAGCTTGCGTTGCTGCGGAGGGGAAAGGAAGAAGACGCAATTGGCCGCTGCCATTGGCGCCGCAACGCTTGTTCTTCTGTATGTACAGCTTCTTCCCATCGCGCATTATGATTTCGACAACCGCATGTTCATGTTCTGGACGACCGTGGCGATCGCGCTTATCGTCTCAACGTGCGTGCAGACCGGCAGAATCGAAGCGTTTTTCACCCGGTACGGGAATGCCGTCTTGTGCGTGTCTATCGGGCTGATTGTTCCTTTCGTATTGTCCACTGTGCATAATTATCATGATGAATCCGTATATAGCGCGAAAAATATGGAGATAATCAATGCAGCCAGGGAGCGGGGTGCCGGAACAGTGATTCTCCCGAGGCGCGGGGAGCGTGACGCCATGTTCCGCCACGGCTATTTTGGCGGGTTGTCCCAGGACAAGAATTTCTGGGCCAACAAATGCGCCGCCTCCTATTTCGGAGTTGGGGCAATAGCCATAGCCGATGATGATCGGCGTTGATTCGGTTCGATGGGGGGAGATCCCTCGAGGGATACCGTGGTCGATTCTCGGGTGGTCACGGCCATTTGTCTTTTGCTCTCCCGCAGTGTACCTGGCCTTTCCTGTCGAGATAATCTGACGGATATGGAATCGACTGGAAGCGATTCGCATCGCCGAAATCGCTTTCGCTCCTCCTGTCTTTCCTGACAACTCTGGCGGTCACGTTCGTGGTCGCTGTCAGATGGCCCCGGCTGGCGAATTTATTCGGCCAGACCCGGCTGCCTCTCCATCGTTTTTTTGCGGTCTTCGCCGTGACCTCGTTCGTCAGTTTCATTTTGCCCAAGGACTGGGGGGATGTCGGTGGGCGACTGGTCTGGTCGAAACAGCGGGCCGATCACAGCTATGCGGCGGCCGGGACAGCACTGTTTTGGGACAAAGTCATGGACGCCACCGTGCTTTTCCCTATTCTGCCGGCCTGTCTCGTCTATTTTTCCCTATGGACAGGTCTTGACCGCAAGCCTAGTGGTGGCAATTGTCTCCTGGGGGGGGCGGCCATATTCTGGTTCGCTTCGGCAAGAGCTGTTCAGGTCATGCCGTACACGCTCAATTGGGGCCTTGGACTCGCCTCGAAGCTGCCGTTTCTGAGAAATCGCGTCCGGCCCGTGGACCTGCCTTCCCTAGATCGGACCGCATGCGTCAAGTTGTTCGGCATGACTTGTCTGAAGCCTGTTATCCTGGCGGTTCAATATCTCGGATTCGCCTATGCCCCGGGACTGCATTTCTCGGTGACCACCATATTCTTCGCCACGCCAGTTTCCCAGTTGGCCTTCGTGTTTTCCTTTACTGCTGGTGGGTTGGGGGTGTTGGAAGCCGGTTGGTTTGCGGCCCTTTCGCTGGCGGGCGTCAGTAATCCCGATATAGGTCTGTTTCTCCTGGGCCAGCGGGTTTATTCCATCGCATGCATGGGTGTCTTGGCAGCGGCTACCCTTCTCTGTTCCCTTGCCTGGAAGGCTTTGAAAGAGGGGCACAGGTAGTGAATATCTGTCCGTTGTGATGACAGCGGTGTATTCTGGCTTAGCCTTGCAAGCGTCCACAAAAAAATAAATGATAATTGATGGTGTGCCTGGTGGGAAGTGGTGCGAACGGGTTCAGCGCAAGCATCTGCTCACGCTGGTGATGCTCTATGCGGCCGTCGCCTTTTGGGGGAGGCTCCTGAAAGGCGTATACGACAATTCGGACATTTGCGACTACATGCGGATCGGGCTGAATTTTTAGGATGTCGGCTTCAAGGCTTTTACCGCATTCTGGCTGGAGGAATTGTCAAAATTACAGGCATCCATGAGCCACACATCATTTCGCTCATGCTGAGTTTGCCGTGTCTGTTCGGCATCACGCTATTCTTTCCCATGATCGTCGAACACTACACAGACAGTGTTTGGGCTACGTTCGTGAGCTTGTTCCTGTGTGCCACGTCTGCCTTTGCCGGAGCTTTAGTCCGTCCACTGTCCGAGGCACCGTTTTGTCTTCTGGTGACCGCTGCTGTTTGTTTGACCGTCGTCAGAAAAGTCCGTCCGTTGTATGTGGGCCTCTTTCTTGGCGCGATTTTCTGGTTTCGAAACCAGATTCTCGTCTTTTTACCCCTTTGGTCGTTGCTGTTTGAGAGCTCAAGGAGGCTGAAACGGTATATTCGAAACGGCTTCCTACTGGGTATCGGTTTCATCGTCGGGCCGTTGGTCTATATTTTTGCGCAAGGTTGGTTTTATTTTTCTATACATAAAAAAGACAATCTGGCCCAATTTGATTGGCTTGCAGTCTTTTCCGATCAATTGTTGGTACTCAGCGAACAGAATGCCATTGCCATCTATCTGCTGGCAATTGCGTCCATCGCCTGTAAATCTGTTCGTTGCAACGCGGCCCGGAGCCTATGTCGTCTTTTTCTTTCTCAGTGTCTGTCTGCTGACCATCGTTGTGAGAAATGAAATATTGCCATGACTGAAAAGACATGGCCGCAAGGGTGTGGTGGGTCCCATTCTTCTTGTTCTTGCTGTTTTTCTGGTCAGGAACGCCGCGTTGAATCGTATCGCAAAGTATGTGGTGATGCCTTCGCAGATCGAGAGGAAGTTGTCCCGGTGGAAGCTTGATCGTCGGTATGTCTTTGACAAGATCGAACCTGATGCTAGCGACGGCATGCCCTTGCCGCCCGACCAGGGCACTGCGCCGCAAGCTTTACAGTCCTAGACCTGGATGGTAGCTTATTTTGTTTAGGTAAGAACTATCAAAAGCAATCGACAGGCGGCGTTTGATGTCGGCATGACCTATTCTGGCGGCTTCGCCCGAAAAAGGCTTGGTCGGCGCTGTGCCTGAGGGGGGAGGGGGCATTCCCGCTGCATATTGGGAAACACGTTATGCCGAAGACGGGACGTCCGGCCTTGGATCGTATGGGGATTTGGCGGATTTCAAAGCTTGGGTACTAAATGATTTCATTCGCGAAAACGGGATCAAAACCGTTGGCGAATTCGGGTGTGGCGACGGGAACCAGGCGAGCCTTTTTAGAGTCCCCCAATATTGTGGTTATGACATTAACAAATCAGCCATCAAGGTGTGCAGGCAAAGAGACACGGCGTCCAACACGATTTTCAAGCACATTGGAAAGCACCGGGGTGAAATTTATTGACTTTTCCTTTCCCTTGACGTGCTCTAGCATTTGGTGGAGGACAGTGCTTTTGCGGAGTACATGGCTCAGCTGTTTCCCTCGTTGAGTCGGTTTATCTGTATTTATTCAAGTGAGTTCGACTCAGTAGATGAAACCCCGCAGGTCAATCACCACTGTTTTTTCGTTGGGTAGCCGAACACGCGCCGGGGGGGACATTGACCGCGATCGTCCCCAATGAATACAAGGAAATTTCGTTTGCGAATTTCTTTTTTTATGAAAAGACGAGTTGATGGAAACGGCCCGGTTGAGAATGAAAAAACGGTCTGAGGGCGACGAGTGAAACGATCCGTATTGGTTTTTGTGGGGACACGGCCGGAGGCCGTGAAGATGGCTCCGGTGGTATTTGCCCTGCGCGAGCGGGGGGAGCGGTTCAGGACATTGCTCGTCTCCACGGGGCAGCATCGGGAGATGCTCACGCAGACCCTTGGCGATTTCGGGCTGGCCCCGGATATAGACCTCGACCTGATGGTTCGGAATCAGAGCCTGGCACAGCTTTCCTCCAATCTCTTTCGGGCGGTCGATGAGGTCTTGGAACGGGAGCGTCCGGCCATGGTCCTCGTCCAGGGCGACACCACGACCGTCATGGTCGTCTCCCTGTGCGCGTTTTATCGCGGAATCCCGTGCGGACATGTCGAGGCCGGGCTGCGCAGCCACAACATGCATGCGCCCTTTCCCGAAGAGTTGAACCGGTGCATTGCCGGGTTGACCGCGTCATTGCACTTCGCGCCCACGCAACGGGCCGTCGACACCCTGTCTGCCGAGGGCGTCCCGGCGGAGAGCATCCATCTGACGGGCAATACCGGAATCGACGCGCTTCTCTGGACTGCGGCGCGGCTTCGCTCCGCCCCGCCAGAGCTTTCCGAGGACGTCCGCACCGTTTTGGACAGCGGCCGTCGTTTTGTGCTCGTCACCGGGCACAGGCGCGAGAATTTCGGGCAGGGATTTCAATCCATCTGCCGCGCCCTGCGGGAGTTGGCCGCTAAGTATCCGGACGTGTTTTTTCTCTATCCCGTGCATCTCAATCCGAACGTGCGCGAGGTCGTGTATGCGGAACTCGCCGATTGCGTGAACATTGTGCTCACCAAGCCGCTGGCCTACCGGCAGTTCGTTTTCGTTATGCAGGCCGCCCACTGCCTGCTCACCGACTCCGGCGGCGTCCAGGAGGAGGCCCCTTCGCTCGGAAAGCCGGTCCTGGTCATGCGCGAGGTCACAGAGCGTCCCGAGGGCGTGGACGCGGGTTGCAGCCGCCTGGTGGGAACGGATACGGACGATATCATTGCCGGTGTCAGCGAATTGCTGGATAACGTCAACGGGAGTTACGAACGCATGGGCGGGACGCAGAACCCCTATGGGGACGGGCTGGCCGCCGGGCGTATCGCTGCGGTCGTGAACGGCTGTCTGGGTGACGGGGAGGATGCCCCGTGCGCATAGGCATCGTTTCCACGTGGTTCGAACGCGGGGCGGCCTATGTCTCCCGCCAGTATAGAGACCTCCTGCGCAGGCAAGACAACGAGGTCTTCATCTACGCCCGGGGCGGCGAGCGCTATGCCATTGGCGACCCCGAATGGGACACGCCGGATGTGACCTGGGGGGCGGCGGCGCCCGTGAAGGTGGTCACCCCCATCCACAAGCGGGAATTTTTGCGTTGGATTGCCGACAATCGCCTGGACACCGTACTCTTCAATGAACAGTGGTGGCTGCCCCCGGTGGTGTGGGCGCGTGAGGCCGGTTGCAAGACCATCGGCTATGTCGACTATTACACCGAAAGGACCGTGGAGCGGTTTGCCGCCTACGACGGCCTGATCTGCAACACCAGACGGCACCACAGCGTGTTTTCCTGGCACCCCTCCTGCCTCTATCTTCCCTGGGGAACGGACGTTTCGCTGTTTCGCCCGCTCGAGGACGGCGTCCGGAGCGAAAAAGGGCCGGTGTTCTTTCTTTCGGCGGGACTCAATCCCGCCCGCAAAGGGGCCGATCTCGCCCTTCGCGCTTTTGCCCGTCTTACCGGCGAGGCCTTCTTCGTGCTCCATATCCAAAGCGGGGCGTTCGACACGATTCCGGATGTGCGCTCTCTTGCGGATGAGCTGGTGCAGCAGGGCAGGTTAAAGATTTACGATCAGGAGGTCCCCGCGCCGGGGCTTTATCATCTGGGCGATGTCTACGTGTACCCGTCGCGCCTGGACGGCATAGGCCTGACGCAGGCCGAAGCGCTGGCCTGCGGTCTGCCCCTGATCGTTCCGGACAACCCGCCCATGAACGAATTCATTACCCCGGAATCCGGTCTTGCCGTGCCGGTGGATAGGCTCTGGGCCAGGTGGGATGGCTATTACTGGCCCCAGTGTTTGGCCAGCGTCGATGGACTGCAAGTGGCCATGCAGGCGTTTGTCGACGATTTCGCCTCCCTTGCCCAACGCCAGAGGCAGGCCCGCGCCTACGCTGAAGAGCACCTGGATTGGTACAAGAACGGCGCGGGGCTCAATGATTGGCTCGCTTCCCTCAAAAGCCATGAAATCCCGGCTGGGATGTTGCGGGACATCCGCAGGGAGGAGCGAAAAGCGCCTGCTTCGAATTGCGCCCTCCTGAAGCGGTCCACCACATTGTCCCGCCTGCTCAAGCTGAAACGGAACAAGTAGCCGCCGCGGCCCAGGCTAGGATTCCACACCAATCACAGGAAACAAGCGGTACCTTTCAGCATGACCGATACGAAGAAGACACACGGAACGGATGCCCAGGCCCTGGACGGAAACCGTCCTTCCATCGACATTGTCTACTTCACGTTCAACCGGATCGCCTACACACGCCAGACGCTTCCTGCGCTGATAGAAAACGCGCAGGTGCCGTTTGCGCTGACCATCATCGACAACGGGTCCACGGACGGGACCATAGAATATCTGCATGAGATGCGGGCGGCATATCCGGACACGATTCGGGATATCGTACTCAACACGGAGAATAAGGGCCTTGCCGGGCCTACCAACGACTTCTGGATGGGGTCGTCCGCCGAGTTTGTCGGCAAGGTGGACAACGATACCCTGGTCCCAGCGGGCTGGCTGCGGCGAATGCTTGAAGCGCACAAGAAATCCGACAAGCTGGGCGTGATCGGCGGATACCATTTCAATCTGGGATACGTGGACCAGGACGCTCTCGAACGCCGCTCCGTCCGGGAGAACGGGGTCCGGCTGGTCCCGGATGCCTTCATCGGCGGTTGCTGCTATCTGATGCGCAGGAGTGTGCAGGTGCGCCACGGCTTCATGGGCGTAACCCCGGGGCGGAAGACCTCGGGTTGGACCGAATACCAGAAGGGGCTGGTCAAGAAGGGCTATGTGAACGGCTACCTCTTTCCGCTGCTGCTCGTCGAGCACTTCGACGACCCGTTGAGCAAGTACAATTTGGCCTTTACCGATCACCTGGAAACGTCACGGATATCCATGGGCGAAAAGGGCATCCCGGACCGTGAAGAGCAGCTCCACTGGTACGCGCAGGATGCGAAGAGGGTCGAGGCCGGGACTTCCCTGCGGGAGCTGGGCCTTCCGGTCCTGCTGGATGCCTCCGTGGATCTGACGGCTTCCCTGGCCTGGAAGTACGCTACCCTGCGGCTGAAAATAAAGAAGGATCTCAGAACGCTGCGTTCGTTCTTCCGCAAGCGACGTAAGTGATGCTCGGGGAAGGGCGTCAGATCCGAGCTGTGTGGACGCTCTGGCCGAAAAGCAGGATCCTTTTCTTCGAGTCGCTCCAAGCCACGCCCGCCAGCGGGATACCGAAAACGGTCAGGTTGGTCTTTCGGTAGGACGTCATGTACTTTTTGCGCTTCTCCACGATTTTGATCAAGCCGAGAATATTCATCTTGACTGTGGTGATGATCTTGTCGGGCGTTCCCGGGGCCATTTCCGAAAAGAATTCCCTGAAAAGTTCTTGATGATTGAGCCAGACCCGTAAGTTGGTCGTGTTCTCCGTGAACCGGTCGCCGTTGTCGTAGGCCGCGATCAGGTGCCCGTCGTCCGCGTGCTGGCGGTAGAAGAAGAGATGTCGGTCGATCCTGTGAAATTTCCTGTCGTTCTCCGTGAAATGCAGCCAGAAGTCATAGTCTTCCAGGGCGTGCAGGCGTTCGTCGTAGCCACCGATGCGTTCCCAGTCCGCTTTTCGGTAGAAGGCGGAGACGTGCACGCAGTTGCCGGCCAGCATCCGTTCCTTCGAATACTCGGGCAGCTCCCATTCCCAGGACTCCCCGTCCCGGAACCGTTTGCATCGGGCGTAGACCACGGCGACCGCAGGGTCCTCCCTGAACACGTCCATAGCCAGTTTGCAGTACTCGGGGTCGATGAGATCGTCCGCGTCCAGCGGCAGGATAAATTCGCCCCTGGCCCGTTCGATGGCGAAATTCCTGGCGTGGGACGGCCCTTGGTTGGTTTTGAGCGCGTGGACCTTCATGTTGTCATGTCCCTGCGCCAGAGTTTCCAGGGCGGCCACGGAGTCGTCCGTGGAGCAATCGTCGACACAGATGAGCTCGATGTTGCCGTAGGTTTGGTCGAGCACGGATTGAACCGATTCGGCGAGGTGTTTCTCCGCGTTGTACACGGGCATGACGACGCTGACGAGCGACTTGTCGGCTGTGTTCATGTGAGTGTCCTTGATCCCCTGGAGACTTGTTCAGGACGCGCATGCGCCCGTGTCGTACTTCTGGCCCGTCGCCCGATTCGTATTAGTCCCTGGGCACGGCATAGAGCACGGTGTCCCCGAAAAAGTAGGTGTAGTGGCGCAGGTAGAATTTGTAGTCTACCCGCATTTCGTTCAATATCGCCGGAATTCGGACCATGTCGTCGGCCAGGTGGTAAATGGAAATGGCCAGCCTGGGCGAGAATCGCTCAATGGTCTCCCGGCAGCCGAGCAGGGCGTTCTGTTCGGCCCCCTCGATGTCCATCTTGATGAAATCCACGCGGTCCAGGCCGTTGTTTTGGACAAAGGCGTCCAGGGTGATGGTCTCGATGTGTTGGGTGGCCTCGGCGTCGCCATCCTCCAGGGCCGTCAACCGGCTTCCGCTTTCGGATATTTCGGCTCCCCCCGTTTCATTCCAGAGCCCGAACGGGGCGACCTCGACATTGGCCCAATCGGATGCTTTGCAACGCTGCTCGATGCTCGCCCGGCTGGCGTCCATGGGCTCGAAGACATAAATTTTCCCATTGACCCCCGTCCGCTGACGGAAGATCTGGGCCGTGTCGCCACATTCCCCGCCGCCGTCGATAACCACGTCGCCCTCGCGCACGCACGCGCCGCATTCCGGGAGATGGTACTGCCCCAGCGCCAGCAGCGTCAGGTTGAAGACGGGCAGCCCGGTGGCCGCGGCCTTGTCCTTGTTCTCCTCGCGCACGCGCATGAACTTCTCCCTGGTAACCGGGGCCGGAAAGACCGAGT
Organism: Desulfovibrio sp. Huiquan2017; assembly: GCF_017351175.1. NCBI lineage: Bacteria > Pseudomonadati > Thermodesulfobacteriota > Desulfovibrionia > Desulfovibrionales > Desulfovibrionaceae > Desulfovibrio > Desulfovibrio sp. Huiquan2017. The sequence goes on from NZ_JAFMPN010000020.1 coordinate 66,021, forward strand.
CGGCCAGGCCTTGGAGGTAGGGTGCGGCGTACCGATGCCGGACGTACCAATCGAAGGTCCTGCGGGACTCCTCGTCTTCGAGCAGGGCGTAGGTGCGGTCAAATCCCTCGGGATCGGCGACGATCCGTTCATGGGTCGCCATCAGCATGGAGTGGGCCCAGAGGTGCGGCAGAAGCTCATCCTGGATGGTCTGGATATACTCCCGGCTCTGCACGCCGTAGCCGCGTTTCTTCAGCCAGCGGTTCGCCAACCGCGCGAAGTAGTTCTGCAGCCTATCCGGGGGCCGCAGACCGGCGTTCTCCCAATCGAATTGGAGACAGGTCCTGGACGCGGAAGCAATCAGTTCTCGGGTGTGTGAGGGGGATGTCATGATGTTTTTTGGGTCATCCGGGTATAGACGTTGATGAAAGGGGCCCGCAACAGACGCAGCAGGTTCTTGGGCCGGAGCAGAATTTTCAAGCTTACACGCGGAGAAATCCTGGCCACAGCAGTCAGATAAACGAAATAGTCCCGCCAGTTGTGTCGTGACTTGATCAACTCCCGTGCAGGCCGTCGCGCTTGGTCGTAGAGGTATCCGTCGAACCATTGCTTCCAAAAGGCGACCGGGACCTTGGACAGCGGATTGGAGCGCATGGTCCGGGGCGCTTCCACGGCCTTGAGGTTGTCCATCATCTGTTTCACGGTCAGATTGAGGCTGGCATTTCCACCGTGGTTGCGCCACACGGCGCCCCATACGGGAATGGTCCCCAGATCTCCACAGGCCATGAGCCGTAGAAGCGATTCGCTGTCCGCAGACGTGATGTCATAGCGATAGAAATCGAGGGCCAGGGCGGTTTTGCGGTGGTAGACCGTGGTTGGGTGGCAACAGTAGTAGGTTTCGTCGCCGAGTGCCCGGTACGCCTGTTCGGGGGGCAAAATCACGTCCCAGGAAAGGGGGGTGTCGTTTTTCAACAGTTCCCGCCCCGTCCCCGCTTCTTCCAGGCAGCGGCAGGATACCATGACCAGGCCCGGATGCCCGGCCACCAGAGACATCGCCTTTTCAATGAACGTGGGGTCGTGGAAATAGTCGTCTCCATCCAGGTTGACGACCCACTCTCCGTTTGTTCTTTCATATAATGTGGTGCGGTAGTTGGCGACTCTGCCAAGGTTTGTTTCGTTTCTGTAGATCGTCACGTTGGGGAGCGGCGCATACCGATTCAAAATCTCGGCCACCCGGGGGTCCGGGGAAGCGTCATCTGAGACGACGATCTCCAGGGAAGGGTAAGTCTGGGCAAGGGCGCTTTCAATGGCCGCTTCCAGATACTGCTTCTGATTGTAAGTGGGGATCATTACGCTGACAAGCGGGGAGCGTGTATCGTTGTTCATGTTGTTTTTCTGTATTTGGAAAGAGGGCGTCTCGCGAATTTCTGAATCGGGGCTACTATCACCATTCGAATGATATCCTATTCCCGAAAAAGTCGTCACAATCCGGGAGCCCGAAACCTACCACCGCACATGGTCGGATACTTCCGATCAAGACGCATTGATTACCGGCAATTACCCGCTCGAACTGTGCCCCTAGGCTATTTTAAATTTTATAGGTCTTCCGGAATGGCGTCAAGGACGGTTGTTTCGCCATTGCTAGTCAGTTCGCGGCCCTTCCGCCGTCTTTTCTGGGGGGGGGGCGACTTATGCGGGAGTGAGCTAAACCCTCTCCATACGCGCTATTCAAAATGAGCGCATAAGTGGCTCCGTAAAGTGTGTTGTAAGTCTGTGCCATAGGGGCCCTGGCCGATGCGCCCGGAAGCTGATCCCAGAAAAAATGACATTTTTGGGGGATACATGAAAAGAAAAAGGCCTTACGCAATTTGCGTAAGGCCTTGTATTTCCTTGGCGTCCCCAAGGGGATTTGAACCCCTGTTAACGGCGTGAAAGGCCGTAAACAATCAACCGGAAGGTCGCTTACCTATGTTATTTCAATGGGTTAAAATGCCATATTCACCACAAAAATCATAGTTTCCGCTGAAAATGACACTTGGGTGACACGTGGATTGGCATAATTTTCTGTTTTGAGGTGATAGGCTGCATGGTTTTCATCGGGACTATCAAGTGCCGCAATCAAGTGATGCCGGGTTCCAGGGCTCATGATGTCTTACTGCGCTGAGATGCTCTTGGGATGAAAGGAGGGTTCAATCAGAAATAATACTTCAAGCTGAATCCACCGTAGTTGTTGATAGAGCCGAACTCGCTTCTGGGTTCCGGAGTAAAGGAGACCGTCCCGTCGCGTAGGCCCGGCCCGGTGTTAATCCCTACAAAAACCTGCAATTGGGTGTTGTCGCTCAACGAAATGTCCAGTTCCGGGCGGATCAGTGCAGATTGGTCCTTGAGATTCCAAATACCCAGGACCTGCACTGTGACCAGGGGGTGGATTTCATAGGAAGGGCGGACGAGAAGGTATTGCTGCCCAGCCAGCGAGGTCATCCCCTCCTGCATGGAGGCGGAGGACAAGGCGTCGGCATACCTGTCTGGAGAACCCGCCCCCGCACCGTTGTAGAGATATTCGGCGAGCAGTTCCAGGCCGTTGTCAAAGCGATACCAGGCCTCGACCCCGGCAATGGGGAAGGAGTCGTACAGGTCGCCGGGTTCCTCGGCCCGTTTCCGTCCCCGGTACTGGACGAACTCGGCCTTCAGCCCCACTCCGTGGACGTCCCCCGCAATGCCCGTCCCGGCCATGTCGCGGCTGCGCAGACGACCGGCGATGCCGAGCATATCCACTCCAGCCACGTTGTACGAGCCGGTGGCCAGGTACGAGTTGTTAGCGTCGCCGTCCCCCATCACAAAGGTTCCGCCCACTTGTCCGCCCAGCCCGAAGTAGTGCGTCGCACGAACCGCATCGACGCCGGAACGAGTATCCGTGTCCAGGGCGTCCGGCGAAAAGGGCTGCACCACATCCAGGGGGGAGACGAGGGCCATCCGACCGAATCCCACCGCCTGGCGCCCCAGGGATAATTCGTTGTCTTCGCCATGTAGAGAAAACATGAGCCGGTCCACTTCGGCTGCATCCTCCTGGTGTCGGCCGTTCTTCAGTGTGGCATCCATGTCCAGGCGACGGTTGGCGTTCAGGGTGCGGTAGCGAGAAATCTTCTGGTCGATGGCGGAATCCGAGAGCATCAACTCGTTCTTGATGGCGACTTCGTAGTCGAAGGATTCGTCGGGAGCACTTTTAAGATAGGCCCGTTGCTCGTTGTACGAATAGAATCCGGCTCCTGAATTCATCGCCGAAGGCTGGATGCTGACGTTGGTGGATTTGAGAAAACCGCCGACGGAGACGTCGCTCCAATCCCAGGCCCACGCCGAAGAGGGCATGGTCAGCATCCATCCCATGAAGAGAAGGACCCGCCATGACCATCCCGACCGCAACCGGATCACCTGTGGGCCTCCGTGTCGCTGAACAGTATGCCGTCCTTCAGTTCGACCACCCGCCGAGCATATTCTATGACCAGGGGGTCGTGTGAACTGAAGACGAACGTGGTCTTCCTGGTCTCATTGAGCTTGACCATGATCTCAAGGAGATTCCGGCTGGTCTTGGTATCGAGGTTGGCGGTTGGTTCATCCGCAATGATCAGCGCCGGGGACGCGGCCATTGCCCGGATAATGGCCACCCGCTGCTGTTGTCCACCCGAGAGATCGTTGGGCCTTCGGTGCAGAAGGTGCTCCATGTGCAGCTCGGCGAAGAGTTCGCGCACCTTGTTGCGACGCTTCTTTTCGGGGACCCCTTGTAGCAACAGGATGAACTCGGCGTTCTCCTCGGCCGTCAAAACGGGAATGAGGTTGTAGGCCTGAAAAATGAAGCCGATGGAATACAGCCGGAAGTCGGCTAGCTCGTTGTCCGGCATCTTCTCGAGCGGTTTGCCGTGCACCGCAACCGAACCGCTTGAAGGGCGATCAAGCCCCCCCATGAGGTTCAGCGCCGTGGTCTTCCCGCTGCCGGAAGGTCCAGACAGAACCGTGAATTCCCCCTGTCGAATGGTCAGGTCGAGATCCGTCAAAGCGGCCGTTTTCAGGCTGCCTTTGACATATATCTTTGATGTTCGCCTACATTCTATCAGTGCCATACAAACCTCAATCCAGAGTCGAAGTTCACATCAATCAGTTGTGGCGCAATGCGGCCACGGGGGTTACCCGCGAGGCCTTGAACGCCGGGTACAGTGACGCGATCAGACAGAGAACGACCATGAAAACAGAGACCCGGGCCATCCAGGGGACATCCCATCTCGCATACAGCAGGGCTGAAAAAATAACTCCGCCGAACTCCAGGTTCGCGGGAATGAAATAGCGCAGGTCGAATCCGTAAATAGTAAGATACCAGGTGGCCAGGGAAGCCAATGCGGAACCGGCCAGAGCGGCCGCCGCACCAAGCACCAGAGCCTCGGCGAGGATCATGCGCCGGATCAGAGACCCGGACGCGCCGAGGCCCCGGATCATCCCGAACTCTTTCAGCCGTTCCATGACCGACATGAGCAGTGTGTTGGTCACGCCGAAGGTCACGATCAACAGCAGAATCGTGGACAGGACGATACCCCCGGCGTAGTCCCACCGTATGGCACTGTACAGGTTGGGCATGGTGGTCTCCCAGGCTGCGGCCGTCAGTTCCGGGTGCTGGGCCAGCGTGTCGTCCACCAGCGGCATGACGGTCCCTTGCGAATCGGCCTCATCGAGAACTAGGGACAGCTCGTTTACCTGTCCCGGCGTTCCCGACATCCCGGTTGCGGCAGCCCTGGAAACCATGACAAGCGACTGATCCACATCTCTGATGCCGGAACGGATGATGCCTCGGACCTTGAACCGCTCGCTGACCATCTCCCCATTTTGGGACTGAACCGTGACGATCAGGGGACGGCCGATACCGATCTTTAATTCCTTGACGAGTCGTTCACCCACAAGGGCGCTTCGTTCTTTCCAGCCGTCGGCAAAAACCTCCGTCGGGATGTCTTTCAAGAAAGGATTGCTCGCCGCCTCCACGCCAATGTCGGTACCCACCAGGCTGATTCTGCGGCTGCCCCAGCCGGTCTGCGCCAATCCCGTCATGTGAAGCCGCGGTATGACCGTCTTCACCCCGGGGAGCGCGGCAATGCGAGCCGTCAAATCTCCCGGTTCAAAGACAAGACCGGGCGCACGCTGCTCCAGGTAGCCCTTCCGCATGACGGCGATATGCCCCGTCCCGGAGCGCACGCCGCATTCAACCATGTAGGAATACACGCCGGTGGTGAAGTTGTGGTAGACCTGCACCAGCGCCAGACTCAGGCTTATGCCGAGAAAGGTGATCAGGGTGCGCAGCCTGTTGCGGCAGAGGTTCCGTATCGCCAGCTTGAAGGACAGCATCCTACTCTCCCCGAATTACTTCGACCGGCGTCAGTTTCGCCGCCTTGTTCGCGGGGACGAATCCGGCCACGGGACAGACTATGAGCAGGCATAGGGCTGCCAGGATCTGGCCTGCCGGATGGATTACGGCATGGATTCTGGGCATGATGGTTCCGCCTCCATAGGTTATGGGGGCGACCGAGCCCGAGAGATCTATGCCCACGCCGGACAGGAACCAATTGAACAAGAAACCCAGGATGATGCCGAAGGCCACGGCGACGCAGCCCATGAAGAGGCTTTCCAGAAGGACCATGACCCGGATGTTCCAGGGGCGCACTCCGAGGGCCATGATGACGCCGAACTCCCTGGAGCGCTCCATGACCGACATGTAAAAGGTGTTGAACACGCAGAGCGCGGCCGTCAGATACATGATGGCCATGATGATCCCGTTGGTCACGTGGCTGATGACGATGGCGTCCCTGATCTCCGGCAGGAAAGAACGCCAGTCCATTGCCTCCAGGCCGTTGGGCAGGCGCTCGGCGATCAACCCCCTGGAGTGCGAAACGTCCAGCGGGTGCCTGACGCTTACGGCCAGTTCGTGGATTTCGCCCGGCAACACCAGCAGACCTTGAAGCCATTTGAGATCAACCAGCACGAGCGCGTTGTCGTTTCGGGTGTTGCCGGTAGCGAAGACCCCTTTGATTTCAAGAAGATCGTTCCCGATGGAGCCGTCCGCGGCCTGGGTCACGAAGACAAGGCTGTCTCCGGGGGCCGCGCCCAGGCTATCGGCCAAGCCTTTGCCGATCAACGCGCCGTTGGCTGACCCGTCGAAGCCGTTCCCGGCCACAAGGTGGGCCTGGAGCGAGGTCACGGCCGCCTCTTTGTCCGGCCGGATTCCCAACACCTCCACCGAGGAGGTTTGCCTTTCATGGGAAAGTAGTCCGAAACAGCGCAGCCGGGGGGAGACGCCCCGTACTTCGGGCAAGCGCTTCAGTCCTTCCACATCAACGGTCGATTCCCCGAAGTGGGTATAAAAATCCCCGGCGTCCTTGTAACCCTTACCGGAAATCACGATATGCCCATGGTATTGATCGGTGGCGGATGTGAGCATGTCACTCATCTTGCCCGCCGACACCCCCATGGCCACCATGAGCATGGAACTGGCCATGATCATGGTGGAAACAGTGAGCAGTGACCTGCGTTTGTTGCGCGCGATGTTCCGAACGGCCATTTGCGCCAGCAAGTGGAATGTGACGCGGTAGGAGTTTGTGTGCGAAGTCGCGGAAGGCCGTGCGAAGTGACTGGACATGTCGTCGGGGAACTCTGCCGGTTACCGTTTTTTCAGGTTGCGCAGAGAGAAGAAGCTTTCTTTCAGCGGTATGTCGAAGTCTATGGAGTCGTAGTGGAGCACGGTCTTTTCACCGGGCTTGTCTTCGGGGAGCACGATCATATCCATGGGCAGAGTGTGCCCATCCACCTGTCTGACGTCGTCGAATCCGATGGTCCTGACCTTGTCGCCCAGATCGTCGAAGTATTCGATTTCCAGCGGGACGTCGTCCGGCTTTCGTATGGTGTAGATGATTTTTCCCCAGATCACGGCCGCATCGGCCTTGGGAGTGCACAGCACTTTCCTGTAGTCGTCGGTTTCCTCCATGAGGGTCAGATCGTAATCCAGGTCCACGTGGTTGGCCTTGACCAGGTCGTCGTTGGAAATGTGGCTGCCCATCCAGGACGCCCCCAGCATGGAGGGCGGTATCTTGATGACCCTGTCCACCCGGGACAGGTAGTTCCAGACCTCCCGGTCCGACTTGAGGGTGGCCACCCCCTTTTCCTTGGCCGGAGCCGAGATCCGGGTCAGACTGTACTTTCTGCCGAGGGACCAGCCTTCCATGGAGATGGTCCGGGACCATTGCTCGGTGACGATGTGCATGGTCGCCAGCACATGGGAGGAGTCGCCGTTGTATTGCTGCTCGACATTCCGCACGAGGGCCTGAAGGTCGGCAGCCGACGCGGTGGGCGTCGGCAGCATGGCGCAGAGACAGATCGCCACCATGCAATAGGTCAAAATCAAATTATTTTTCATAGGTACTCAGTACTTCGAACGCAAACCGGTCAAGAATATCCGGGTTTATGGGCTCTCCGCTGATGGAAATGGTAAGCGTGTGCCCACCGGTCTTTTCCTGCATGAATAAGAGTTGTGATTCAACTATCTTGTTCGGCATGCATTCATGGGGGCCTACGGCTACGACACCGTCGATTTCGCCCAGGCGGAAGCTTTCTGCCGGGGAACCCAGACTCAGCACAGCCTCGCCGATGAGTTCCGGGCTGAGATAGGGAACGGCGGCCTTGATGACCTTGTCCACGGCATGCGGTTTGTGCCATCCGAGTTTCCGTCCTACGGCCCGGTAGAGACGGTTGATGATGTAGGTCTTGATGGTTTTTGAAATTCGCGCGCCGGAGCGGCTGTCTCCCGGAAGCACCCGGTCTTCGGCAAAGCGTTGCAGCTCGTTGTCCGTACAGTAGGCGAGCCACTCGTTGAACGGGGCCAGTATACACCGAAGGCCTCGGCTCTCAAGTTCATCAATGACGTGGCCGTTGGCACAGGAATCGAGACGCATGTATATTTCACCGACGACCGCTATGGTCGGAATGGCGGCGTTTGCATCCTTGATCGTGGCGAATTCATCGGCAGCGGCGCGCAGCAGCGTCTCAAGACCGAAGACATCCCTGAACAGTCCCCATGCTGCCTTGCCCGACGTTGCCGGAATCGTATTTTCCAACAGGGCCAGCATCCGGGCATAGTATTGGTCGTATATACGTTGGGCCTCTCCGGGGACGGTTTCCACGGGGCGCACGTCATGCAGCGCCCTGAGCAGTACGTCCGTGGCCGTGAAGCACGCCATGGCCCGCAGCTGAAAATCCAGGGGAACCCCGGCGAAATAGTTTTCGTCGGACGGCGAAACGATGCGTATGCGGCTTTGAAGACCGGACCCGTCGAGGATCATCCGCTGCAACAGGTTGTACACGCCGAAACGACAGGGGCCGTTGGCCGAAGGCATGAGGTAGGCAAAGCGCTGCCCCGGGGATTGTCGGATACGCTCCAGTACGCTGCCGAGCGTCACGGTCATGGGGGCGCACTCCTTGCCGGACGTGTGCTGCTGTCCCAGACGGAACGATTCCTTGGAGGATGGGGGCAGGGCCTCGGCGCGAACGCCGTAGGCCCGCAGCAATGCGGCGATGCCCTCGGCGGCAGAGCCCATGCGGGGCACCAGGAGAATCTCGTTTTCCTCGGCGGCCTCCAGGACGGTCATCGGGTCCGGCCTAAGGTCCGCGATGCTCCGCTGGCGATCCTTCCCGGACTTGGGTTGTCTTCCGTCACCCTCCACACAATAGAGGAACGCTTCCAGCCTCGTTTTGGTCCCGGCATCTCCGGTGTGCCCGTCTGTTTCGATGATGGCGAATGGCTTGTGCCCCATCAAATATTCGAAAAAATGGAGTGAAAAGCTGTCCGGGCCGCAGGAGTAATTGGTGCAGTAGACCGCATATTGCCCCTGAGTCCGCGCTATCTGGTAGGCGGCCCGAAGAATGAGTTGCGACGACCCCCAGTATATCTCGGGGAAGCAGGGGATGGAGTCGGAAACGGGGTAGCAGTCGACGGGGATGGACAATGCTCCCTGTTCTCGGAGCAGCGACGGCACGTTGGAGTTCAGCCGGTCGTTATGGATGGTATAGTTCCGTCCGACCACCACCACGGCGGGCAGATCCTTTTCCCGAGCGAACGCCAGGGCCCTTTGTCCCATCTCCCTGCAGCGATCGTCAAATTCCCGCTGCATCCGGCAGCCTGCTGCATACGCCGTCTCCCACTTCGCCTCCATCCCAAGCTCCCGGGCAATGCGTCGAACACTTGCCCGGAATCTGCCGGAATCCAGATTGTCCGGCCCGAAGTCTATTCGCGAAATGAGCAACTGCGGCCCCCCACTCTGCCGCAAAGCGGTCCGCACAAGGTCCGGGCTCGCTTGCATGATGGGGCAGGTCACCGAGTGCAATTCGTCCTTCTGGCGGGGCAACTCTCGAACGCGCGGCAGGAAGAGATAGTCCGGGGCGGCCTCTTCCAACAGCTCTCTCACCACCCCCATGTACAGCGTCATGGGAGCGCAGAACGGCACGCTGGCCCCTTCTATCCCGCGCTTCAACGTGCTGCTCCGCCCGCTGGAAACCACCTTGGGATTCAACCCAAGCCCGGCAAAAAAGGACAGGAAAAAGGGAAGCTGTCCCTTGATCGCGAATTCTTCGACCAGGGCGATGGTTTTCCCCGCACCGGCAGCCGTCTTTTTTTCATACTCCCGAATCAGTTCCCGCCGTTCACGGAACGGGTCCGGGGCATTGTCCGGCAGCCCGCCGCCATGAGTGCCGGAGCTGTACATGGAGCACCCACCGCCCCATAAAAATCGTTTCTTTTCACCCCCGACCAGCGTCTGTATGCGGTCGATCCGGCATTTGTTCCCGGCCCCGCCGCACCCTTTGTTCGAGGTGCAGACAAACGTGTCCTTGGCGAGGACCCGGGCATCGAGAAAAGCCCTGAGATCAAGATTGTTTTCACTCGGCAGATCCCGCTGGGCAATCAGTGCGATGCCGAGGGCCCCCATGGTCCCGGGATTGGGCGGGACTACCACGTCACGCCCTGTCTGTCGGGCAATGGCGGCGGCCAAGGCGTCGGAATTGAACGGCATTCCCTGACAGAAAATGCATTCACCCACCGATCGGCTGCCCTTGACTCGATTCAGATAGTTCTGGGCGATGGAATCGTATAACCCGGCTATGATGACCTGCTGTGGGACTTTTTCGGCCACGGCGTCAGCAATGACTTCGGCCATGAACACCGAGCAGTGCTGACCAAGGGAAACGCCGTATTCCGCCTGCAGGGCCACATCGTTCATCTGAACGACATCCGCTATCCCCTCGAAACAGCGCCCCTGTTCGGCCAGGAATGACCCGGTTCCGGCACTGCACGCCTCATTCATGGCCGCATCAATGATGTTGCCGTTTTCCAGTCGAGAATATTTGGCATCCTGGCCGCCGATTTCGAAAATGGTATCAACCCTTGGGTCGTAGTAGAGCGCGCCCTCTGCATGGGCGGCGATCTCGTTCAGGACCAGTACGGGGTTCACGCCGAAACAGGTTCGTAACAAGGAACCGACGATTTCCCGGCCCGAGCCGGTGACACCTATGCCGCAGACCGTATGTTTTCCGCCTGTGTCTCCAAGGTATCGTTCAACCAGCCGCTGTGCGGCATCCACTGGATCGCCCTTCGTATCCAGGTAGGTTTCCCATACCGGCACACGGGACACGGCATCGATCCCCACGGCCTTTGAACCGGTGGAGCCGATATCGAAGCCCAAAACAACCCGGAAAATCCCGTCGGGAAAGGCCGTCTCCGGCAGCGGAAGTCTGTGAACCAGAGGGAGCCCATCTCGAAGGGGAGGGGTCGTGTCAAAGGTGCGTTTGCGAATATTTTCAGCCACCAGCGAAGGAGTCTCCACAAGGCTGCCTCGCTCCATGGCGATCAGGGCTGCGCCCATCGCTTCCAGGTACCGCGCAGAATCTTCGGGCGTTTCCAGGAGTTCCATTCCCCTGGACAGCAGGAATCGCCTAAAATGGCTGTGTACCCGCGGGGCCAGAGACACTCCCCCGGTGAGCATGACGCGGGAAGGGGACAGACCCGGTTTGACCAGAGCCTGCACGTTTTCGCAAACAGCATCATACAGGCCGGCGACAATAGCTTCGCGGTCCTCGCCCTTGTTGGCGAGGTGCGTCATGTCGGTCTTCAGGATAACCGGACAACGTCCGGACAGGGGCAGGGCGACAGCGACCTCGCGGCAAAGTTCGCTGGCTTCTTTCACCGTCAGGCCGAAACGCCCGACCAACTGGCTTAGGAAACTGCCGGTTCCCTGGGAACAGCGGGAATTCTCGCGGAGGATGTCCTTTCCGTTCTCATGGAGTTCCAGGACGGAAAAGCCCTGGCTTCCCAGCGAAACAATAGTGCCGGGCATGAGTTCGGGATGCACATGGCGAACGCCTCGGGCCAGTGCCGCTTTAGTCGGTATGCGCAGACAGTTCAGGCTTCGGCTCAATCGGCCGGTGGCGGCTATGGGACAGTCGGCACTCCATTCGAGTTCGTCCAGCAGACGGGGAAGCAGCTCGAGAGGCTGATTTCGGTGATTGACACATCGACGGGAGAGAATGTGTATCCCGCTGTCGTCTTTGAGAATGACAACAAGCTTGATATATTCCGAACCAATATCGATACCCCAGGCTTTTCCTGGTTTGATGTCATTCATACAAAACTCGATGGGGATATTAACCTGGCCTTCGCCTTGTGGTGGGATCAAAAAGGAGAATGGATATTTTTCTATAGATATAAAGTCATAATTGCCAGAATGTGATTGTTTCGTAACATCATTGATTATAAAAACAAACCTTATTCTTTGCAACCTTTCAATGCCGTGCGGAACGAGGCGGTTTGAGCGTCCTGAAATGTCCTGATTTGTCTCTGTCCTCCCCCTTTTCAGCTTCCGCATCTCCGTGCTTCACACTGCAACGTGGATTTGGAAACAGTGTGCAACCACCATAATTTACTTGTTGAATCTCGCGGTTGCGCCCCAAGATTCCCCGTTACGGTTGAGAGATAATGGGTGGTGCCGAGCTGCCGGATTTTCATTCATTTCATGAAGTCCTGTGTGGGGAGACGTGTCTATTTCGCCTTTTGGGGTCTAACTCTCTCCTTCGGGATCTGAGGTGTTTTGGGATGGGATGTATGAGCAATGATCAGGGCATATCCCTTGAGCCGGAGTCGAAACCGCCATCCATCTCGCCGTCGCCTGCGTAGATGACGACGCAAGCGAAGCCGTCGGGGCAAGGCCGGCCGGCAAAGACGGACGCCCCAAGGGCCTGGCCTTGCCCCTGCTGCTGCTTGCATTATGCTCGCGGAAAAATCGGCGGGAGGAGCAAAAACCGCCCCGCCGGAGCTTGCACGAAGGTTCTGCGGCGTCGTATGGTGGGGCATATCCGCCGGATAAATCGGTCACCAGAAGGAGGTAAAACGCACCCAAGGCGCGTTCATAAGTTTTGACGGCAGTCTAAACTGATGAACGCTTAAGTAGGCATTAACATGCCGTAAGACCTAACACTTCGCTGCCGTTCATTTCCAAACGGCACGCTTTCACATCCAAACGCCAGGCTGAAGCACAGCAATCTGGATCGGGACAATCCCTTTCAGCATGTGGACAGGTTTCCCGAGGATCGCCATCCGCGATACGTCCTGCCGTTGGACGACTTCCGCAAGACGGTGGGCTTGGCCGGGCCTCGTCGTTGGCAACGGCTGTTGCCGGCCTTCCATACCGCGCCGCGCAGGAGCGAGCTTTGGAAACTCAAGTGGAGCGAGGTCGACTTCGGTTCCGGGCTTGTCGGCTACTGGACAAGGAAGCGGCGAAGCGGAAGCGCGGAATTCGACGAGCTCCCCATGTCCGCAGGGCTTCGCGCCAAACTGGCCGAATGGAAGCTGGTGTCTGGCTCCGAGGACCTGGTCTTCGGCAGCCGGTTCAACGGCCTTCTGGACCCGAACAATCGGTGGCTGAAGCGGTTGTGCGCCGAAGCCGGGGTGAAGCCGTTCGGCTTTCACGGCATCCGTCATCTGGCTGCTTGAGTGGCCATCGACAACGGTGCGACCATCATGGAAGTGAAGCACCTGCTCAGGCACAAGTCCATCGCCACGACCCAGCGCTACATCCTCCGGACGAAGAAGACCACCGGGGCCGTGGATGCCCTGGACGCGGCCTTGGCCGATGCGGTCAGAGGCCGAGCCCGGGAAAATGACACTTGCGGGTGACACGTGGAAAGGAAAAGGCCTTACGCGGTGTGCGTAAGGCCTTGTATTTCCTTGGCGTCCCCAAGGGGATTTGAACCCCTGTTAACGGCGTGAAAGGCCGTCGTCCTGGACCAGGCTAGACGATGGGGACAGTAAGTTGGCTGGGCTGCAAGGACTCGAACCTTGATTAACGGAGCCAGAACCCGTCGTCCTGCCAATTGAACGACAGCCCAGCAGCGAGAAGATGATTTAAGGGGTGAGCCTCTTTATGTCAACTTCTTTTTTGCGGAATTTACACGGCGCGGGCGAGCCGGCGGGTGCGCTTCTTCAGTTTGGTGATCTGACGGCGCAGACGATCACGCTGGGCGCGGACTTCGGTCTCGGCCTTCTGGGCGCGCAGGGCGCGGATCTGCCGCTTGATCTCGTGGATTTGCTTCTTGTAAGGGGAGGTCTGCTCCTCTTCGACAATGCCGAAGACGTCCTTGATTTCCTGGACCAGCACATCCTTTTCCTTGCCGGAAGCGCCGGAGATCATGGGGAGCTTGTCGATGCACAGGGCACGCAACTCCTTGGCGGTCATCTTTTCCAGCGGCTTGGTCAGGCCAAGCTCGTCAAAGGAAATTTCTTTTACTTCTTCGCTCATGGTGTACTCCTTAAAAAAATACCTGAAGCGGAATTTGGTTACGAGTCGTCAAACATACGCTGGTATGCCCGGTAGCACCTGCCAACAGGAGAATCCGGGTCCAACTGCTTATTCAAGCTGCCTAACTTCTCAGGTTTTTTAAGTTTCCTCGGAGGCTTAGGGGCCTCCGGCCGGATCTCTCCGTCCAAAGGAACTCTGCCGTTTAGCAGTTCGAAGACTACTTTGTCAAAGACTTCCTGGCCTAAAAAACCATTGACCTTTTCCAGGATTATGGGCCCGAGGTAATGGGCCTCCTGCATGACGATGGGGTCGCCCGCAGCCAGGACCAGCTTGCCGCCGCGATGCCCCAGGGGGCGGGCCATGGCGGCCATGTCCCCGAGCAGTTCGTCCCATTCCCGCCACAGTTGGACCAGGCGGCGGCCGCCTGTGCGGTCCAGGCCGTCCAGGAAGCGGGGCAGGGCGTCGCTCACGCTCTGCGCCTTGTTCCTGCGTTTGGGCCGGTCCGTGGTGCGTCGATAGGCCATGCTCATATCCCCGAGCCCTTGGGCGTCAGCTTGATGGTCACGATGGACGGCGTGAGCACGTAGGCCTCGCCGCTGCGTTCCTGTTCGTCCACTTCCCGAGCTGTTTCCGAGGCCACACCTTTGGGATCGCCACCTTTGAGAATCCCCGAGATGAGCCCGTCGCGGATAGCGCGGTCCGGTTTGAACTCCCGGCGCACCACGACCTCCTCCTGTTCGTAGCCTTCCTTGACGATGGTCAGGAGATGATCGGCCCGCCGGTCCAGGCGGACCGCGCAGGGTGTGGAGCCGCAGGCCTTCTCACCGTCGGCGTACACGGTCGCACCCACCGGGTTCGTGGATACGGGAATCTTCTGTTTGGGCACGCCGCAGCCGAAGGCGGCGAGCAGGCAGAAGAGGGCGACGGCGGCGGCGATCGTGCGGGCCATATCCGTCCCTAGATGCACGTGCGCGCGCGGTAGTTGACCAGGATGGCCGGGCAGCCCGGCGAGAGCGCTACCTGGATGGTGGTGGACCCCACCGAGGGCTTGGCATGGTCCTCGCTGGAAGAGTACTGGGCCATGATGACCACGTCCGCCTCTTGCCAGCGGGCCTGCTTGAGGATTTCCACGTAAGGCACTCCTTCCCAGCAGTGGAACTCATGGTCGATGCCGTCCAGCGCATGGGCGTAGCGGCACTGCATGCGGTTCACGGCCTTGTCGATGAAGACCTGCATGGACTGCATGTAGTATTCGGGGTTGGGCGTGACCTGCCCGACGTCGAGAACGTGGAAGATGTCCAGGTGCGCGTCGAAAGCGGAGGCCATCTGCACTGCATAGCACAGGGCCGAGTCCGAGGGCGTGGAAAAGTCCGTGGCCATGACGATGCGTTTGATGGTCGGCTCCTCGGGCATGGGGTTGGTCACCACCATGACCGGGCAGAACACGTTGGCGCAGACTTTGTGGATGGTCGTGTCCACCACCCCCCACATGCGGTCGGGCCGGTGCGCGGGCCGGGTGTGGTGGCCCATGACGATCAGGTCCACGGCTTCGGCGTGGATGATTCGGAGCATCTCCTCGTGGGGCACGCCCGAGGTCACCCGGATGGAATGCCTGATGCCCGAGAGGTCGTCCTTGAAGTAGGCCGCGATCCTGGCCTCGGCCGAAGCCAGCAGCCTGTCCCGGTCCGCCGGATCGTCAAAGGCGCACCATGCGTCCTGTTCCATGGGCAGGGTGTGGAACAAAATCACTTCCGCATTGCGTGAACGGGCCAGGTCAAAGGCCGCTTTGGGCGCGGTCAGCTTGTCCATCTGCGGTGTCGCCGCCAACAAAATTTTCTTGAACATGTTCTGCTCCTTGTCCGGCCGGTGGGATCCAGACAGCGCTCCGCCAACCGGCTTGGCGAATGTCCTACATTAGTATCGCAAAAATTCTTCAGCCTCCGCAACCATAATCCAATCTCTCCGGTCTGTGTGAAAAAAGATCGGGAAACGAGTATGTTGGAAGCCGGCCATGCGCATCGGAGGCGCTTGGGCCCGTCCGGAGAAGAAAAGAGCCCCGCGCAAGCGGAGCTCTTGAACGCTTTCGCGGCAGGAACCGAAGGCTATTCGGAAGATTGGCCGTCCGTCTTCCCAGCGCCTTCAAGGAGTTTGATCGCTTCGAGTCCGGCTTCCACGGGATTGACGTGGACGCCGACGCTGGTCTTGGTGCTGGTGGTGGTTTTGGTGAACGAACCGTCGTTGTGCTGCGAAGTGGAGGAGTGGCTGCTGCCCCATTTCTTGTCGGTGCCCACGGTGGGCGCGGCCACGGCGGCGCCTTCGAGCGCGGCCTCGGCCTCCTTGCCCGGGTCCTGGGCCACGGCGTCGCCCAGAGTGGCGGGCTCGGTGGTCGCAATACCGCTCTTCTGTTCCTGCAATCGAGCCTGGTCCTCGGGGGCGAGTTGGTCGCTGGAGATGACGATGGGCGCGTTTCCGTCGGCCTGGGCCATGGGTTGGGCGGGTTGCGCATGGACAGGCTGAAGCCGGACCACCACCGAGGCGGGGGAGAGTACGTAGGCGTCACCGGATTCTTCTTGGACCCCGACGTTCATGAGGGCGTTGGCCACGGCTCCCTCGGTGTTGGCCCCGTTGGAGCTCTGCCACAGGCCGCTTTGGGCGGCGCCGCGGGTCACGCCCGCAGTGTCGTATTTACGCGTGATCTGCACGTCTACCTGGCGATACCCCTCCTTTTGAAGGGTCAGGATGTGCGGTTGGGTTTTTTCCAGGGTGACATTGCACGGCGTGGTACCGACGGCCTGTCCGTCCGCGAGAACCTGCGCCCCGCCGGGGTTGGAGCTGACCGGGATGTTTTGGGTGGCGGCCGAGCAGGCTGACAGAACGAGGCAGGCTAAAAGAATGAGCGGGTACGACGGTTTCATGGGCACTCCTTCCAAGGTTATTTGCTGCCCTATACGCGTGCAGGATTTCTTGTTCAATAAAATAGTTGATACCCTCTGTCCAGACGGACCGCAACAGCGCGGAGGAAACACCCTGATGAAGCCAGGACCTTGACGCGGTTCATGCGATTATTTGAAATGCTCATATAGGGTGAACACGGCCATGAGCACGGGAATCAAAACGCTGCCCAGGATCATGGCCAGGGATTTGAATTCGCAAGGCCATTCGCTGGATTCGGCCAACTCCTTGCGCAGTTGCAGTATGCTGTTGGCAAGCCGTACGTTTTCATATGAAGCGTTTTGATCCGCGGCCTTCAGTGCCTGGTCCAGCTTTTGTCCCAGTCCCCGCAGCTTTTTGTTTTTTTCTTTAACCATGAGTTTGTGCAGGTTGTACTGGGGGACCACGAACATGGCCACGATGACCAGGCTGAACAACCCCGCCACCGACAAAGACAACGTATCGGGCCGGGCGAAGAATAAACAGACGATGACGATGGTGTAGATGACCCCCTGGATGAACGCCGCATGCCAGAGGGCCTTGCCTGCTGCGCATACGCTGCCTGCGGGGCCGAGGATGTTCTCAAATGGTTCCTGCACGTGGATGGCTTCGGTTTTGGCGACCTCCGCGCCGAGGTGCCATGTCAGCCCTGTCATTCCGTAAAGACACCACAATATGGCTCCTGACATGAACATGAGGGGGATCATGCTCATTTTGAAGGTTAACTGCGAGTAACTCCATAGCTCCGGCGGCGTGTGCGTCAAGTATAGGTAACGCAGGGGCGGCACCAACCCCTTGGCCCGTTCTAGGCGCAGGCTGTGCAATTGGTCAGACTTCGCGGCAAGCCCCGACGCACCCGTTTCAAGGGAATCGTCGCCATTTGAAGGCGATGGGGCCAGCGGTTGTTGATTGGAGAATAGTCGGTCCCATCTTGGGTCAACCGCATTTCGCTGTTCCTGGGGATAGAGGCTGAGGTCCTCGTCCTGGGTCGCGGGTGGGGGATGCGGGGCGTAGTTTTCCTGGGGGGTCTGGGTGAGCACGCGGTAAATATCCCGCCGGTTCTCCTCGTTGGACAGCCTGACAACCTTGCCCAACGGAAGTTGAATCCAACCCCAGGTTTGCGAGCCCTTTTCAAGTCCATCCCAAACCTTGCCGACATTGACGGTGATCCGGTCCCGGACTTTGGCGCGGTGGATAATGTTGTTGGATGGGGTTGGGTAGATCTGTTGTCCCAGGATCATGGGATAGAAGATGAGCAGGAAGAAGAAACCTCCAAGGACCATCCATCGATTGGAGAACGCATGCTTTAAGCGGTCTTCGTATTTCTTGGCGTTGGTCGGGTCTGACGTGTCGAATGTTATGCAGATGTTCTCGACGGCTTTTTTCGACTCCCGCGAATAAAAGATGATGAGAATGGCCAGGGTACCGGGAAGCAGGGAGTAGACGATGTTGATGGCGAAACGGCCGGCCTCCTCTCCGCACAGGATCATGGTGGAGACCCGGCTGACGACGAAGAAGACGCTGAGTATCACCCACACGCGGTAGACGTGAACTTCGGAGCCCAGGAAATTGCTGATCCCTTCGGGGAATGTGGTGATGGTCACGGGCTGGCAACGGGCGGTTTGTTCGGGATTCGTTTGTCTGTCTGCATGTTCATGTGCCATGATTTTCCTCATTCTGTTGATCTATAAAAAATATAGATTGAACTATTACTATTTGAATAAATAAGTCAAGGCGGTGGTAAATAAACCGGCTTGACCGGTCGGCCCTTCTTATGTAGGTAAGAGTTGTTCCGTATATCAAGATATCCTGATATAGAGTAAATTAAATGGAAATAATTAAATATTGCAAAGCATTATCGGATGAAACCAGGGCGCGTCTGGTCAATGTCCTGCTGGAATACGAGCTCAATGTGGGTGAAATCGTCCAGGTTATGGAGATGGGACAGTCGCGGATTTCCCGGCATCTCAAGATCCTGTCGGAGTCCGGGCTGGTGCATGTGCGCCGTGAAGGGCTGTGGGCCTTTTACCGGGCCAGCGAGGACGGACCGGGCCGGGCGTTTCTGAATGGCGTGCGCGAACTGATGTCTGGAGAGCCCGAGCTGAAGCGGGACCGCAACCGGGCTGAGAAGGTCATCCTGGAGCGCACGGCGGCCACCCGCCAGTTCTTTGACGACATCGCGCCCGAGTGGGACCGCATGACCGCCGAGGTCCTGGGCGACCTGGATTTGGGCCGCGAGATCCAGACCCGGCTGCCCGCGTGCGAATGCGCCGCCGACATCGGCTGCGGTACCGGCGACATGCTGGCCATTCTGTCCCGTTCGTCCCATTCGGTCATCGGTGTGGACAATTCGCCCAAGATGCTGGAGCTGGCCGAGGAACGGTTCTCCGGCAACGGAAGCATGTCCTTGCGCATCGGCGAGATGACCCATCTGCCCCTGCGCGATTGGGAGGCGGACTGTACGGTCATGTCCCTGGTCCTGCACCATCTGGCCATGCCGCTGGACGCCATCCGTGAGGCGGGCCGGGTACTCAAAATCGGCGGGCGGCTGATCATCGCCGAGTTCGACCAGCATCAGAACGAGCTCATGCGGTCGGAATACGGCGACCGTCGGCTCGGCATTCCCCGCGAAAGCATGTGCAATTGGTTGAAGGAGGCGCGTTTTGATATCCGCTCCATCACGGAATTCAAGGTCAACATGGGCCTCGTCGTGGTTCTGTACGAGGCCGAAAAACGATAATAACCCCATAGTTGGAGGAAATTATGTCTAAAAACGTTATGCCGGTCGATCCCGGTTGCGAGTTCAAGGTGGCCGATCTTTCCCAGGCCGAGTGGGGCCGCATGGAAATGCAGCTCTCCGAGCGCGAGATGCCGGGCCTCATGGCCATCATCGAGCAGTACGGCAAGGAAAAGCCGCTCAAGGGATTCAAGGTCACGGGCTCCCTGCACATGACCATCCAGACCGCCATGCTCATCAAGTGCCTGTACGAGCTGGGCGCGGACATCCGCTGGGCGTCCTGCAACATCTTTTCCACCCAGGACCACGCCGCCGCAGCCATCGCCGAGTCCGGCATGGCCAAGGTCTTCGCCTGGAAGGGGGAGAGCCTTGAGGAATACTGGTGGTGCACCGAGCAGGCCCTGACCTGGCCCGACGGCTCCGGGCCTGACCTCATCGTGGACGACGGCGGCGACGCCACCCTGCTTATCCATCAGGGCGTCAAGGTCGAGGCCGATCCGTCCCTGGCCGACAAAGAGTATGACGTCCAAGAATTCCAGATCATCATGGACCGTCTGGCCGTCTCCGTGAAGGCCAATCCGACCAAGTGGACCGGCATCGCCAAGAAGGTGCGCGGCGTGTCCGAAGAGACGACCACCGGCGTGCATCGCCTTTACGAGATGCAGCGTGCGGGCGAACTCCTGTTTCCGGCCATCAACGTCAACGACTCGGTGACCAAGTCCAAGTTCGACAACCTGTACGGCTGCCGAGAGTCCCTGGCCGACGGCATCAAGCGCGCCACCGACGTCATGGTTGCGGGCAAGGTCGTGGTCGTGGTCGGCTACGGCGACGTGGGCAAGGGCTGCGCCCAGTCCATGCGCGGTTTCGGCGCCCGCGTCCTGATCACCGAGATCGACCCCATTTGCGCCCTCCAGGCCGCCATGGAAGGCTACGAAGTGACCACCATGGACGACGCCGCTTCCCGGGGCGATATCTTCGTCACCTGCACCGGCAACTACCATGTGGTCACCGGCAAGCACATGGAGGCCATGAAGGACGAGGCCATCCTGTGCAACATCGGCCACTTCGACTCCGAGATCGAGATGGTCTATCTGGAAAAGACCCCGGGCTGCACCAAGAAGACCGTCAAGCCCCAGGTGGACAAGTGGACCCTGCTGTCCGGCCGGTCCATCATCATCCTGGCCGAAGGCCGTCTGGTCAACCTCGGCTGCGCCACCGGCCACCCGAGCTTCGTCATGTCCAACTCCTTCACCAACCAGGCGTTGGCCCAGATCGACCTGGCCAAGAACGATTACGAGCCCAAGGTCATGATCCTGCCCAAAAAGCTCGATGAGGAAGTCGCCCGCCTCCACCTGGCTCGTCTCGGCGTCAAGCTCGAAACGCTGACCAAGGCGCAGGCTGATTACATCGGGGTTGACGTCAACGGCCCGTTCAAGCCGGATCATTACCGCTATTAGTCGAAAGACATCGGCGATGGTACATGGGGAGCCCTGACGGGCTCCCTTTTTTAATGCCTTTCGTCCGCCCGGTTTCCGGTGCCGCGCGCCCGCTCCTCTTTCCCCGGTGGCTTTCGTCCCCGCGAGGACGAAAGCGCTGCGGTGAAATCCGCCAGAAAGTGCGCGGCCGACCACTCTCGAAGGCGTGAATCCGTGCGGGCTCGGGGGAGAGCCGCCGTTGATCCGGATTCGCCGACAGAACTGCTCCGGGGGAGGGCGAAGGCGCCGCGGCCGGTGTGGGGGAGGGGCTTTTCTTATGCGGCCCCATGTCAAGGACTCCCGTAT
>NZ_JAFMPN010000021.1 GCF_017351175.1 Desulfovibrio sp. Huiquan2017
TGAGTTACATTACCTTAAATCGGCTCAGCAAGAAGTGGACGCGTTGCTGCGCCTGCACGCCAGGGAACAAGACGAGGCGCGACGCATCGCCGCCATGAGGTCCGTTCCCGGCGTCGGCGAGGTGGTGGCGACGGCCTTTGCGGCCGAGATCTATCGGCCCGAACGGTTTACCCGCAGCGAGGAGGTGACGGCGTACCTCGGGCTGGCTCCGGTAGTTCGGCAAAGCGGCGGCGGAAAGGGAAAATCGTTCATCCGACCGGTGGGACAACGCCGATTGCGAAGCCTGCTCGTGGAAGCGGCCTGGGGCTGGAAGCAACGGGATGCGTGGGCGCGGGAATTTTACAACCGGATTTTGAGCCGACACGGCGTGCCGCAAAAGGCGATTACCGCGTTGGCTCGAAAGCTGGCCGCAGTGCTGTGNTCCATTGGCTCGGTTTACTTGGGTTGGATGGCTTCGAGGTCCACGGCGATGTGTACGGTGTTGCCGACCATGAAGCCGCCGCCGTCCAGAGGGGCGTTCCAGTCCACGCCGTAGTCGCGGCGGTCGATGGAGAACAGGGCGGTGGCGCCCCGGCGGGTATTGCCCCAGGGGTCCACGCGCGGGTCGTCGAGGCCGGCGACGTTCAGCTGGATCTCGTGGGAGGTGCCCTTGATGGTCAGCACGCCCGCCACGGAGATGCCTTTTTCGGACGGAAAGACCCGGGTGCTCTTGAAGGTCATGGTCGGGTGTATTTCGGCCGCGAAGAAATCGCCGCTCTTGAGGTGGGCGTCCCGGGCCTCGACGCCCGTGTCGATTTTATTGACGTCGATGGTGATGTTCAGGGCGGTGGGCTTGCCGTGGTCGAAGTCGATGGTCCCGGTGACGGCCGGGAACATGCCGCGCACCTGGGCGATCATCATATGCCGGATGGAGAAGTGGGCGGCGGAGTGGTCCGGGTCCACCTTCCAGGTTTGGGCGTTGGCTGTGGCGGCCAGGGCCAGGACCGGCAGCAGGACGAGCGACAGAAGCAGGGCGCGGAGTCGTTTGGTTTGTTTCATGGTTGGAGTCCTTGTGGTTTCGTGCTGGTTGTTTTCTCCGATGATACCCGCTTTTCGCCCGACCGCAAGGGGGGCGCGGCGGACAGCTCTCACGAGAACGAGGGCGGCCCGGGCTGCTTCGATTTGCTTCGGGTGCAGAACCGGTAGGTCAGGAACGCGCCGATCAGCGCGCCGACGGCCAGGGTGCCGAGCAGGAGCAGGATGCGCGAGGTGGCGAAGGTGAACCAGAGGAATGAGACCTGGGTCTGCTCGGTGTTCTGGAGCAGGAAAACGATCCACAGGAGCACCAGGGCGACGATGGTGCCGAGGCGGATTTTTCGCCAGGTGGTCATTCCGGTCTTGGGTTGGTTTCGGTCCGGGGCGGACGGGGTTTTTTCCATGGGAGCCTCCTTTTCGGGACTATATCCATTTGCGTTTCTTGAAATAGAAGAGCATGGCCGCGACCACCGCGCCCATGATGCCGAGGAGGACGAAATAGCCGTGGCGGAGTTTCAGTTCGGGCATGAATTCGAAGTTCATGCCGTAGACGCCCGCCAGAAAGGAAAGGGGGATGAAAATGGTGGCGAAGATGGTCAGAAACTTCATCACGTCGTTGAGGCGGTTGGCCATGGCCATGTTGTAGCTGTTCAAGTGGTCGTTGAGCATCTCGCGGTAGGTCTCCACGGCCTCGGTGGTCTGCTCGGCCATGTCCGTCAGGTCGCGCAGGTACGGGGTGATTTCCTCGGCCACGAGCTCGCTTTCGGTCCTGGCCAGCTTGAGGGCGATCTCCCGTGCCGGACGCACGGCCCGGCGCACGAAGGCCATCTCCCGACGGTAGAGGTTGATCTCTTCGAGCAGTTCCGGGGAGGGATCGTCCAAGACCTCCTCGTCGAACGCCTCGATGCGTTCCCCCATGATCTCGATGACCTTGAGATAGTTTTCGAAGACGCAGTCGAGCAGGGCGTAGAGCAGATAATCCGGGCCGCGCCGCCGCAGTCTGCCGGACTGGTGGCGGATGCGGTCGCGCACGGGTTCGAACACATCGCCGGGCTGTTCCTGGAAGGTGATCAGGCAGCGGCCGGTGAGCACGCAGGAGAGCTGTTCCGAGATGATCCGGTCGTGGGTCGGGTTGATGGAGAGCATCTTCAGGGTGATGAAGAGCATGTCCGGGTATTCGTCCATCTTGGGCCGATGGCCGGTGTTGACGATGTCTTCGAGGATGAGCGGGGAGATGGAAAAGGCTTGGCCCACGCGCTCCATGACCTCGGGAACATGCAGGCCGTCCAGGTTGAGCCAGGAGGTGGTCTTGCTGCCCAGGCAGGGGGAGAGCGCGGCCGCTTCGGGCACGACCTCGTCGCGCAGGGTCTCCTCATCGTAGTCGATGATCCGCAGGCTCGGTTCGTCGGTTTTTTGTTGGCCGATGAAAATGAGTGATCCTGGCGGCTTGCCAGCCGTCATGTCGTTTTTTTTCAGGAATCTGGCCATGGGCTCCTCCGGGGTTTCATCCGTGCGCACACGGGGAGCGATGCATGCCGCCATTGATGGAAACAACAAATATGATATAACGGATCGGCAGCGGACGAAACCGTTTTTGCACGGGAAAAGCCGGGAAGGGGGCATGTCATGGATTTCATGGATACGGCGGGGTGGGTCGTTCGAATCATTCTGGCCCTGGTGGTCGGAGTGGCGGCGTTTACGCTGATCCGGCTGTTTCGCGGCGGCCGGGCTCGTCGCTGGCGTGACCTGCGCGAGTTGTTGTCCCGGTCGATGAAGCGGCGGGTGGTTTTATTCCTGGCCGTCTTCGCCGCAGTCCTGGGCGCGTCCATCCTGGTGGTTCCGTCGCGTCTGCCCCCGGGCTGGGCGAGTCCGGCGGTGACGGCCATGAACACGGCCTGGGTTCTGCTGGCGGCCTGGGCCGCGACCCTGGCGCTGACGGCCATGACCGGCGTGGTCCGCTGGAAGTACGACATGGCCGTGGAGGACAACCTGGGCGCGCGCGAGGTCCAGACCAAGGTGCGCATCCTGCATCGGCTCGTCGTCGTCATGGTCTGGTTCGCGGCGGCCGCCGCCATCCTCATGCAGTTCGAGCGCTTCCGTCTGCTGGGCGGGACCATGCTGGCCTCGGCCGGGGTTCTCAGTATCGTGCTCGGCATTTCGGCCCAGAAGACCTTCGGGGCGATCATCGCGGGCATCCAGATCGCCCTGGCCCATCCCATCAACCTGGACGACGTGGTCGTCGTGGAAGGAGAGTGGGGGCGCATTGAGGAAATCACCTTTACCTATGTGGTGGTCCGGCTGTGGGACATGCGCCGTCTGGTGGTCCCGATCACCTATTTCACCGAGACCGTGTTCCAGAATTGGACCAAGAAGTCCGCCGAGATCATCGGCTCGGTCTTCCTGCACGTGGACTACGCCACGCCGCTTGACCCCCTGCGCGCGGAGCTGACCCGGTTGTGCGAGTCCTCCGGCGGGCTGTGGAACGGCGGGACCTGTGTGCTTCAGGTGACCGACGCCGGGCCGGACACCATGACCCTGCGGGCCATCGTCGGTTCGCCGGACGCCTCCAGGGCGTGGGACCTGCGTTGCCTGGTGCGCGAGGGATTGATCACCTATCTGAACGCGCACCATCCCGAGTGTCTGCCCCGGCGGCGTGTGCTGTTGCAAAGCGGCGGGGGCCTGGACGGGGAGGCGTGACCCGGCGAATCAAATTGTGCGCCGCAGGGAAAACATGTTAGGTTGAACTATCGCCATTCCCGGGGAACGGCTCCGGGGCGGGCGGCCTGTCGGGACTTTGCAAATGGGAGAGTATTGTTATGATGGGATTTGGAGGATTGCTCGGATTGGTCGTCCTTGTGCTGGACGTGTATGCCCTGGTCAAGATTTTCCAGAGCGGCGCTGGCACCGGCTCCAAGGTCCTGTGGATCGTGTTGGTGCTGCTGTTCCCCTTGCTCGGGTTTCTCTTCTGGTTCCTGCTCGGCCCCAAGGGATGATCCCGGAGAGGCTCCTTTGGGTCAGCGCGCCATCCGGGCGTCCATGAGCATTTCCGAATATTCGTCCATGGAGGCCTGGGCCTGGCGTGGCGCGTCGAACCGGGCGATGTGCATGATCGCGTCGCCTTTGTAGACAGAAGCCAGGGACTGGTCGCCGATGATCACGCCGTCTTGCGGCGCGGTCAGGTCCGTGGATTTGCCGTCGAAGGGATCGTGGATGGAGCCCAGGACCTCGCCCTTGCGCACATGCCGCCCGAGTTTGACCGAGGCCCGGAACAACCCGCTGGCCGGGGCCCGGCACCAGGTCCGGTCCGTGGCGATCTGGAGCGGGGTTCGTTCGCGCTTGCGTTTGCCCGCCGGGAGCATGCCCAGGGCCTCGAGCACCGAGGTGATGCCGCGCAGCCCGGCGCGGATGGCGAATTCGTCGAAGCGCAGGGGCTCGCCCGCCTCATAGAGCAGGACGCGCACTCCGCTTTCCCTGGCCGCCGCGCGCAGGGAGCCTTCCATGCCCGACAGGTCGAGGGCCAGGGGCGCGCCGAAGGCTTCGGCCATGGCCAGGACCGCCGGGTCCTCCATGTCCCCCCGGACGTGCGGCAGGTTCCGGCGGTGGTTGGAACCGGTATGCAGGTCGATGCCGTAGCCGCATTTCCTGACCACGTTTTCGAAAAACACCGCTGCCAGCTCCGAGGCCAGGGAGCCGCCTTCCCTGCCGGGGAAGAACCGGTTCAGATCCCGGCGGTCCGGCAGGTAGCGGGTGTTGGCCATGAACCCGTAGATGTTCACGATGGGGATGGCGTACAGGGTCCCGGCAAGGCGGCCCAGCCGCTTCATGCGCAACAGCCGCCGGATGATCTCCACGCCGTTGAGTTCGTCGCCGTGGATGGCCGCGCAGACGAACAGCGACGGGCCTTCGCGGCGGCCGTGGAAGACATGCACCGGCATGACCGAGCCCTGGCGCAGGAAGGTGTCGGGCACGGGCAGAAGCGCCGTGGCGTTGGTTCCCGGGGCCACGGTTACGTCGCCGATGGTCACGGATGCTCTGGGCATGGTCCCCCCCCCGTTTTTCCGCGTGGGCGGTTAGCCCTTGCCGCGTGTCTTGGTCTTGCCGGGCTTGGCGTTCTTTTCGATGAACTCGATGATCTTGTCAGCGATGTTGATGCCCGTGGCCTTTTCGATGCCCTCCAGCCCCGGGGAGGAGTTGACCTCCATGACCACCGGCCCGTGGTTGGACCGCAGCAGGTCCACGCCGCAGACGTTCAGGCCCATGATCCGGGCCGCCCGCACGGCGGTGGAGCGCTCCTCCGGGGTGATCTTCACGGGCGCTGCCGAGCCTCCCCGGTGGATGTTCGAGCGGAATTCGCCCTTGCCCGCAGTGCGCCGCATGGCCGCGACCACTTTGCCGCCGACCACCAGGCAGCGAATATCCGACCCCTTGGATTCCTTGATGTATTCCTGAACCAGGATATTGGCGTTCAGACCCTGGAAGGCCTGGATGACGCTCTCGGCCGCATGCCTGGTCTCGGCCAGAACCACGCCGATGCCCTGGGTGCCCTCCAGGAGCTTGACCACCAGGGGCGCGCCGCCCACCAGGTCGATGAGGTCGTCGGTGAACTTGGTGGAGCTGGCGAAGCCGGTGACCGGCAGGCCGATGCCCTTGCGCGAGAGCAGTTGCAGGCTGCGCAGCTTGTCACGGGAGCGGGTGATGGCGATGGACTCGTTCAGGCTGTACACGCCCATCATCTCGAACTGGCGCACCACGGCGCAGCCGAAGAAGGTGATGGATGCGCCGATGCGCGGGATGACCGCGTCCACGGCCTCCACCCGTTCGCCCTTGTAGTGGATGGACGGGCTGTGGGAAGTGATGTTCATGTAACAGCGCAGGGGATTGATGATCTCCACGGTATGGCCGCGCGCCTTGCCGGCTTCGGCCAGGGCGGTGGTGGAGTAGAGGCTCGCCTTGCGCGACAGGATGGCTATTTTCATGCGGGCAGATGTCCTTTGTTCCGTTTTGCGTAAGCGTTCCTGCCGTGGGTGGCCCCGGCCTGCATGGACAGAGACGGGTCCACCAGCAGCCGCCCGGACATGGCGTTGCGTCCGAGGAGCATGCGGAATTTCATTTCGTCCCGGTTGGTCAGGGTCAGTTCGATGGGCCAGGTCCGTCCGGCCAGCAGCAGGGTGGTCGCTATGACATAGCGGTTCTGGCTTTGTCCACCAGAATTGGTGACTTTTCTGCGGTCCACCAGGGGGGCCGAGCAGGGGATGACCAGGTTGTCGTTTCCTTGCAGCGGGTGGACGTTGAAGGCCACGAAGCGCCTGCCGTCGCGCTCGAAGGGCTCGACGTCGAAGGCGTGCAGGGCCGAGGTCCGGGCTCCGGTGTCCACCTTGGCCTTGACGGCGGGCACGTCCAGGTCGGGCAGGCCGACCCACTCCCGCCAGCCGATGATCATTTTCGGTTCTTTCGGTTTTTTCATGGATGTTGGTCTCGGTTGTCGGCCCGGCCTGTGCGGCGGGCCGGTTGCGGCGCGGGGCGCTCCCGTATGCCAGGATGCGTTACATGTAGAAGAAAGGCAACAGGAACGACAGCGCCCCCCACATGATCAGGACCAGGGGCGCGCCCACCTTGAGAAAATCGGAGAAGGCGTATTCGCCCGCGTTCATGACCAGGAGGTTGGTCTTGTAGGCCATGGGCGTGGCGTAGCTCATGTTCGCTCCGAAGAGTACGGCCAGGACGAAGGGCTCGGGCGGCAATCCCATCTGCCGGGCGATGGACACGGCGATGGGCGTGCCGATGACCGCCGTGGCGTTGTTGGAGATGACGTTGGTCAGCCCGGCCATGAGCAGCATCAGGCCGCTCAGGACCATGGCCGGGGAGGCGTTCCCGGACAGGGCCACGAAGGTCGAGCCGAGGTATTGGGCTCCGCCGGTGCGGATCATGGCCGTGCCCAGGGCCAGGCTGGTGACCACGATGAGGATGACCTGGACGCTCAGGGCGCGAGTGGCGTCCCGCCAGGCCAGGCAGCCGGTCAGGATCATGAGCAGGGCTCCGGCCGTGGCGCTGATGGCGATGGGCAGCAGACCCAGGGCGGCGGCGAGGATTACGGCGAGCATGATGGCCAGGGCTAGGGGGGCCTTGCGCGAGTAGGGCAGGTCCATGGTCGAGTCCAGGACCAGGAAATCCGTGTTTTGTTTCAACTCCGCGATGCTCCGGCGCGGTCCCTGGACGAGCAGGATGTCCCCCACCCGCAAGCGGATGTCGCCCACGTGGTCGCGGATGCGTTCGTACCGCCTGCCCGAGCGGTGGATGGCCAGGGCGACGAGCCCGGTGCGTTCGAAGAAGTGGTAGTCGTTCAGGGTGATGCCGTGGAGCATTGATCCCTGGAATACGGCGATTTCGGCGATCTGCTGGTCCGTCTCGGCCAGGGGGTTGTCTTCGCTGACCGGCTTGTCCTCGGAGCCCGCCGGGTAGAGCGTGCCGCTCAGGAGCCGTTCGAATTCCTTGAGCCGCTCGGGCGTATCGCTGACCACCATGTGGTCGCCGGGCAGGAGGGTCACGTCCGGCAGGAGCATGAGTTCGTTGCCCTCGCCGCGTTCCAGGGCGTCTATCTGCATCTTGCCGCCGGTCAGGTCCAGGGCCGTGAGCAGGGGCTTGCCATCCAGGGGCCCGCCTTCGGCCACGGCCAGATGGGCGGTAAATATCCGGGGCGAGGCATCGGCGATGCGGATGGCGCGGTCGGGCAGCAGGCGCGGGGCGATGAGCCAGAGATAGGCCGTGCCGATCAGCCCGGCCAGGACCGCCGGGACCGCGAAGTCGAACATGGAGAAGGGGGCCAGGCCCATCTCGGCCGCCACGGCCACCACCAGGAGGTTGGTGGAGGTGCCGATGGTTGTGGCCGTCCCGCCGAGCAGGGTGGAGAAGCCCATGGGCATGAGCACCCGCGTCGCCGGGGTGTTGGTCTTGAGCGACACGCTGATGAGCACCGGGAGCAGGAGCACGACCACGGGCACATTGTTGATGAAGGCGCTGATCAGCCCGCCGAGCAGCAGGGTCAGGAGCAGGGAAAGGCTCGGGCTGATTCGCCAGAACCGCGCCAGGGAACGGCCTACGGGGTCCAGCGCGCCGGTGCGCAGGATGCCCTGGCCCGCGATCATCAGGGCGCAGACCGCCACCAGCGCCTCGTTGCCGAAGCCGAGGAAGAAGTCCACGGCTCGCAGGCGCACGCCGTCCGCCTCGAAGGGAAACAGCTCGAAGCCCACGGCCAGGCAGACCAGGACCACCAGGCTGGAGGTCTCCAGGGGAAGCTTGTCGCGGCTGAACAGGATCAGGGCCAGGCCGGTCAACAGCAGCACGGCGAGGGCGTGGGTGTTGGGTGGAAGGGGAATGGGCATGCGGCTTCCTCGCGTTGGGGGTCCTTGGGCGGCCGGTTTCCCAGGCCGGACACCAGCATAGCACGATTCGGGGCGGCAGGTCATGTCCCGCGCCGGGCCCGATTCTAATCGTATTTCACCCCTTCCATTTTCGTGGTACCACGAAATTTGTGGAGTCTTTGCACTCAACCGGCGGCCCACGGCTCGCCCGGAGGAATGGTGGAATTCACTAATCTTGACCAGTGCATGCGGCGTGTCTCCGAGCTTGAGGACGAGCTGGCGAGTGTGGAGCGGCGGTGGCGCGGCGCTCTTGAACACCTGCCCCGGATGGGCGTCGGCCTGGATCCGGAGGGACGGGTGGTTTCCGCCAACCGGTGTTTCCTCGAAGCAACCGGGTGGACCTTTGATGAGATACGCGGACAGGACTGGTTTGACCTGTTCCTGCCCGAGGACGCGCGCCGGGACGCCCGGGAAGTCTTTCTGGATATATTGGCCCGCCGGGAGATCGGGCCGCACTCCTGCCACACCGATGAAATCTTCACCCGCGACGGCCGGTTGCGGACTGTTTCCTGGTTCAGCATTCCGTCGTCCGTTCCGGGCGGCGGCGTGACCAGCCTGGGAGACGACCTGACGGTCCATGAGCCTTCCCGGCAGATCGGAATGCTGGACGAGGAGCGCCTCAACCTCGCTCTGGACGCTGCCAGGGGATTGGTCTGGGACCTGGATTGCGAAACCCGGCAGATTTTCGTCAGTCCGCAACTGACCTCCTTGTTGGGCTATGGGCTGGACGCCGCGCCGGATTCCGTCGAGGGCTGGCTGGAGTTGGTGCACCCCGATGACCAATCCGGAATCGAAGCGGCCCTGTGGGAAGCGGCGAAGCGCCGGGATGCTTTTGAGGGCGAAATGCGCATCCGGACCAGCGACGGGAGCTGGAAGTGGATTCTGATCCGGGGCAAGATGGTCGCGTCCGCCGGCGGCGAAGGCTCGGCCCGTATGGTCGGAACCCTTCAGGACATCCACGCCCGCAAGACCGCCGAGGAGGAATTGCGCCGGGCCAAGATGGCCGCCGATCTGGCCAACAGCGCACTGAAGCTCAATATGGCCCATTTGCGCACCCTCATGGAAACCATGCCGGAGCTGGTCTGGGTCAAGGACGAGAATGGCGTATTCCTTTTCTGCAACCATCGCTTCGAGCGTCTTTACGGGGCCAGGGAAGCGGACATCGTCGGGCGCACGGACTACGATTTCGTGGACGCCGACCAGGCGGACGCCTTTCGGGCCCACGATCTGCGGGCCATGACCTCGGGCAAGCCGTGCATCAACGAGGAGCTGGTCACCTACAGCGACGACGGCCACGAGGAGTACCTGGAGACCATCAAAACGCCGCTGTACGACGATGACGGCGAGCTTCTCGGTGTGCTCGGCGTGGCCCGCGACATCACCGAACGCAAGCGCATCGCCGACGATCTCAAGGAGAGCGAGCTGCGCTTCAAGGTCTTGCATAACGCCTCCTTCGGGGGCATCGCCATCCACGACGGGGGCATCCTGCTCGACTGCAACCAGGGCCTCTCGGACATTACCGGCTATTCCCAAGAGGAACTCGTCGGCATGGACGGTCTTGATCTCGTGGCCGAACCCATGCGCGCCGAGGTCCGGGAGAAAATTCGTGCGCAGTACAACCGCCCCTACGAAACCGTGGGGCTGCGCAAGGACGGCTCCGAATATCCCCTCCGCGTCGCGGCCAAGAGCATTCCCCACAAAGGCTGTTCGGTTCGGGTGGTGGAGTTCAGGGACATCACCGAGCGCAAGCGGGCCGAAAACGAGCTCAAGGACAGTGAACGCCGCCACCGGGTCATTTTCGAGAATTCGCCGCTGGGCATGATCCGTTTCGGCCGGGACGGGCGCATTCTGGATTGCAACGACCGCTCCGTGGAGATGATTGGCACCTGCCGGGAACAGCTCATCGGTTTCTCCATGCTGTACGAAAGCAACAGGGACATGTGCCGGGCATTGACCAGGGCCATATCGGGCCATCCGTCCTCTTACGAGGATTATTACAGGTCCGAGGTTGGCCAACGGGAGGCCTTCCTGCATGTCCAGTTCAACCCGGTCAACCCGGGCCAGTCGCCCACCGAGGTCATCGCCACCCTGGAGGACTTCAGCGAGCGCAAGCTGGACCAGGACGCCCTGCGCCGGGCCAAGGAGCAGGCCGAGGCCTTCAGCCGCTCCAAGACGGAGTTTTTGACCAACATGAGCCACGAGATCCGGACCCCGCTCAACGGGATCATGGGCATGCTCCAGCTCATGCAGTCCACGGGGCTGACCCCGGAACAGGGCGAGTACTCCGGGGCCGCCCTTCAATCTGCGCGGCGTCTGATGAATCTGTTGACCGATATCCTGGACCTGTCCCGGGTGGAGGCGGGCAAGCTGGTGGTGCGCAACGCCCCCTTCGACCTGGTGGAAACGTGCGAGCAGGTCTGTGACCTGTTCAAGCTGACCTCGTCCCAGTCCGGGGTCGCGCTGGGCTGCGAACAGGGCGAGAACGTCCCGCGCCGTGTGGTCGGGGACGCCGTTCGGTTGCAACAGGTTCTGACCAACCTCCTCGGCAACGCCTTCAAGTTCACCGCCGAGGGCCGCGTCGTCCTGGCCGCGCACCGGCTGCAGGACTCGCCGTCGGACGATTACCGCATTCTCTTTTCCGTGGCCGACACCGGAGAGGGCATCCCGGACGGGAAGGTCGGCACCCTGTTCGACGCCTTCACCCAGGTCAGCGAGGGGTACACGAAGCGGCACCAGGGGGCCGGGCTGGGATTGTCCATCTGCCGGAACCTGATCGACCTCATGGGCGGGACCCTGGCCATCGAGAGCAAGGAGGGACGGGGAACCACCCTGTATGTCTCCCTGCCCTTCGGGAAGGGAGACGAGACCGCGCCCGCCGTCGTCCCTCCTCAGTCGCGCACCGGGATAGTCCTGGAACCGCTGTCCATCCTCCTGGCCGAGGACGAGCGGGTCAACAGCCTGGTCATGCGGCGCGTCCTGGAAAAGGGCGGGCACAGGGTCGTCGTCGTGGAGAACGGGGCTCAGGTCTTGGAAACCTTGAGGAGCGCGTCCTTCGATGTGATCCTCATGGACATCCAGATGCCGGTCTTGGACGGGGTTGAGACCGCCCGGGCCATCCGGGCCGGGAAAGCCGGAGCGGACCGGGCCGATATCCCCCTCGTGGCCGTGACCGCCTACGCCATGGTCGGGGACCGCGAGAAATTCATCGAGGCGGGCATGGACGGATACGTGGTTAAGCCCGTTGAAGTGGAGAAGCTGGAGCAAGCCCTGGCGGAGGCATGCCCGTGGAGCGTCCGGTGATCAGGCGGCGGCCTCGGGCCCTTGTCGTCTTGTTCCGGGCGGGCATCCTGGCGTTGTTCACACTTTGGGCGGCCGTCCCGTCCCCGGCGGCGGACGATGCGGCCCCCTGGTGGCCCATCCCGGTCAAGAGCTATTACGGCATCTACGATCCGGGGAGCAAGCGGCCCGGCCAGGCCTCGGTCAGCCTCAACCGACCCAAGCTCGAAGAGTGGGCTCCGCCGAGGCGCCCTTCGGGGCGCTATACCGTGGGCGTGTGCGTGCCGCATTTCAAGGATCCCTACTGGGACGTCGTGAACTACGGGATCATGGACGAAGCCCGGCGGCTCGGCGTCGGCGTGCGCATGACCATGGCCGGGGGGTACGACCTGGGGGACGTTCAGGTGGAGCACCTGCGCGGACATCTCAAGGACGGGGTGGACGGCGTGATCCTGGCGGCCGTGGACTACGAAGGCGGCGCTTCGGTCATCGCCGAACTGCGCGAGGCGGGCATCCCGGTGGTCGAGGTGGTCAACGATATCCTGGCCCCGGCCGTGTCCGCCAAGGTCCTGGTTTCCTTCCATGAAGTCGGCTACCTCGTGGGCGAATACGTGGCCGGACACGCCGAAAAGGCCGGGCTGAGTACGGTGCGCATCGCTTTTTTCCCCGGCCCGCGCAATGCGGGTTGGGCCCCGGAAACGCTGGACGGATTCATGGAAGCCATGGACCGTTACCCGGGGCGGGTGGACATGGTGGACGTGGCCTGGGGGGACACCGGGAGCGCGGAACAAGCCGGGCTGTTGCGCCGGACTCTGGGCGAACATCCGGACGTGGATTACGTGGTCGGCAACGCCGTGGCCGTCGAGGCCGCGCCGGAGATCCTCCAGGAGCTGGGCCTGGCCGGCAGGGTTTCGGTGGTCGCGTCCTATCTCACGCCGCCCCTGTATGACCGCATCCGGGGCGGCGAGGTCCTGGCGGCGGCCGCCGACTTGAATCTCTACCAGGGACGCATGGCCATGGACATGATGGTCCGTATTTTCAACGGCGAGATTCCGGGCCGGGACTTCCCGTTCCGTTCCGGGCCGTTCATCCATATGGTCACCGCCGGAAACCTCAGGAACTATCCCGTCGAGCGACTGCTCGGACCGCACGGCTACCAGTCGGTTCTTTCCTTGGATCTGGAGGAATAAGCTGTGTTTCACCTGGCCGACTCGCGAATACGGACCAAGCTCTACGTGGCCTATGCCGGAGCGTTTCTGGTCATTTTCCTGGTGGCCGGCGGCATCATCCACGCCCAGGTCAAGGACATCCTGCGCCGGGACATCGAGAAAGAGCTGACCCGAACCACCGAGGCCCTGCGCACCATGGTCCGTTCCTCGGTGGACATGGCCATCCGCAACTATATGCGGGCCGTGTCCGAGAAGTGCCTGGACGAGGCCCGGTATCTGCAACGTCAGGTCAAACGGGGGCGCCTGAGCGAGGCCCGGGCCAAGGCGCTGGCCCGGGACATCTTCCTGAGCCAGACCATCGGCCAGACCGGCCGGGTCTACTGCCTGGACAGCCAAGGGGTCATGGTCGTGCACCACAAGCACAGCTTGATCGGCGTGGACATGTCCGGCCTGGCCTTCGTGCGTGAGCAGATCCGGCGCAAGCAGGGGTATATGACCTATGACTGGAAGGAACCCCAGGAGAACCACAGTCGCGCCAAGGCTGTGTACATGACCTATTTCGAGCCGTGGGATTGGATCATCTCGGCCGCCTCCTATCGCGAGGAGTTCGTTCAGATGATCAACGTGGAGGACTTTCGCACGCGATTCTTCGAACTGCGTTCAGGCAAGTCCGGTTATCCCTTCGTACTTGATTACGACGGCTACCTGCTCATCCACCCCTATCTGCGCGGGCTCCATTTTCGCGACTACGAGTCGCCTGGATTGCGCAATGTAGCCGAGCGCATCGTTACCGAGCGCAACGGGCATCTGGACTACCTGTGGCGCAATCCGGGGGAGGCCGGATTGAAGAAGAAGGTGGTCTACTTCAAGGATATTCCCGAACTCGGCTGGGTGGTGGCCTCATCCAGCTACTACGAGGATTTCCAGAAGCCGCTCGACGCCATCAGCTACGTCATGCTCACGGCCCTGGCCGTGGCTGTGCTGTTGATGATCCCGGTGTCCTTCGGCATCGGCGCGCTGATCACCCGGCCCCTCGACAAGCTTCAGGAGAATTTCGCCCGGGCGGCGGACGGCGATTTCTCCGTGCGCATGGAGCAGCACTCCCGCGACGAGCTGGGTTTGCTGGCGGGTTACTTCAACGCTTTCATGGAGCGGTTGACCGCCTACCGCAACGACCTGGAAAACGAGATCACCAACCGACGGGAGACCGAGAAGAAGCTCATCGCCATGGACCAGGCCAAGACCATGTTTCTGGCCTCGGCCTCCCATGAGTTGCGCACGCCGTTGACCTCCATCATCGGCTTCCTGCGTCTTATGGAAAAGAATTTCCAGACTCGCTTCATGCCGGTGCTCGGCCCTCTGGATCCGGTGGGTCGCCATGCGCGCACCTTCGAGAAGAATCTGGGCATCGTCCGCCTGGAGGCGAACCGATTGGGCAGACTGGTCAACGATCTCCTGGACCTGAGCAAGATCGAGGCGGGGGACATGGGGTGGCGCGACAGCATCCTATCCGTGGACAGCGTCCTGCGCCGGGCGGGCGCGGCCTCGGCCGCCCTGGCCGAGGAGAAGCCGGGCGTCGAACTGGTGGTCGAGTCCCTGGCCGAGCCCATGGCCATTCTGGCCGACGCGGACAAGATCCACCAGGTGCTCATCAACCTGCTCAGCAATGCCTTCAAGAACACCGATGCGGGAAGCGTGACCCTGTCCGTCGTGAAGACGGAAGGGGACGTGACTTTTTCGGTTTGTGATACGGGCCGGGGCATTTCCGAGGACGAGCGGGAGAAGATATTCGACATCTTCTACCAGGGGCGGGACGCGAACAACCGCTCCACCCGGGTCTTCGGGACCGGGCTCGGACTGTCCATCTGCCGCAGGATCGTGGCCCATTACGGTAGTCGGCTGGAGGTGGATTCCGCGATAGGCAAGGGGAGTTGCTTCCATTTCACCCTTCCCCTCGGGGAGCGGGAGGTTTAGGCAGGCTCTGGCCGCCGGGGGGCGTCCTCCGCCTCGGCGTTCAGGGCGAAGGGCAGGGCCACGAAAAAGGTGCTGCCCTTGCCCAATGTGCTTTCCACCCAGATCTTTCCGTGCAGTTTTTCGATCAGGTACTTGGAGATGGTCAGGCCCACGCCCGGGCCGGAAAGCCGTTTGGTCATGACCTTTTCCCCGATTTCGAAGCTTTGGAAGATGGTTTCCTGGCGGTCGGCCGGGATGCCGACGCCCGTGTCCGTGACCGCGAAGCGGATCATGACCCGGTCCTGGCCCGCTCCGGCGAAGAGCTCGGGGTCGATGCGCACGTCCAGGGTGACCTTGCCCTTTTCTGTGTAACGGAAGGCGTTGAGCAGGATGTTGTGCAGCGCCTGGGTGGTCTCCAATGGCGCGCCGTACACGGTGTCGGGCAGGTCGTCCCCGGGCACGAATTCGAAGTCCACCTTTTTTCGCTCGGCATAGGCCTGGAATACGGCGGCCAGCCGGGACAGGACCTTGGGAAAGTCGAAGAATTTGTAGTCGATCCGCACCGCGTCGGATTCAAGCATGGTCAGGTCCAGGAGTTGGTCGAAGAGTCCGGCCAGTTGGGCGGCCCCTTCGTGGAGCGGACGGATCAGTTCCAGCCGCTCGGGGTCGGTGTCCAGCTCCAGGAGCAGGCTGGACAGCCCCATGATGTGGTTCAGCGGGGTGCGCAATTCGTGGCTGATGTTGGCCAGGAAAGCCGATTTTGCCCGGCTGGACTGGTCCGCCAGTTCCTTGCTCTTTTCGAGCTCCAGGGTCCGCATGCGGACCTTTTCCTCAAGTTCGCGGTTCTGGTTGTAGAGGGCCAGGTGGGTCTTGATGCGGGCTTGGACGATGGCCGGGTTGACCGGTTTGGTGATGTAGTCCACGGCGCCGAGGGCCAGGCCCTTGGCCTCGTCCTCGCTTTGGGACTTGGCGGTGATGAAGATGACCGGGATCTGGCTGGTGCGCTTGTCGCTCTTGAGTCGGCGGCAGACTTCATAGCCGTCCATCTCGGGCATCATGATGTCCAGGAGGATTATATCCGGGAGCGAGTTGGCGACGATGTCCAAGGCCGTGACCCCGTTGAGCGCGACCAGCAGACGATAGTCGTCCTTGAGCACATCCACCAGGAGGTCGATGTTCAGTCGGTTGTCGTCCACGACCAGGACGGTGGGGCGTTCACTCATCTTGCGGCTCCATGGTTGCGAGGGCTCTATTTGGGTTACCGTATTTCGAATTTTGGAGCAAGGGACTCCGAAAGGTAATCCCACAGATGGACGCCTTTGGGTCACAGCCCCTTCTTGGGGTCGAAATCCTGGCCCAGGGCGGCCGGAGCTTCAATGGACCAGCCCTTTGAAAACGTCTTGAGGAAGGGGTGGCGGCGGACGAGGTCCTGAACCCAGCCCATGCGGCCCATATTCACGGCCAGCAGGGTCAGGATCATCATCGGGAAGGGAGCTACCTGGAATACCGGGGCCGGAATGGACGGGAAGATTTCCTGGAGATGGATGCCGGAGACCTGCAAGGCGGCGAAGAAGAACGCGCCGAGCGCGGCGCGTACCGGATGCCAGCCGCCGAAGATGACGATGGCCAGGGCGATCCAGCCCGCGCCTTCGCATCCCTGGGGCCGCCCCCAGCCCGGCTTCACGGCCAGGGAATAGGCACCGCCGGCCAGCCCTACCAGGGCGCCGCCCGCCAGACAGTAGTACAGCCGCACCAGCCGCACCCGGATGCCGCGTCCGAAGGCCGCGCGCGGGGATTCGCCCACTGCGCGCAGGCGCATGCCGCCCTCGGTGCGGTACATCCACCACCAACAGAACGCGACGGCCGCCAGGCTCAGGTAGACCACCGGCGACTGGGAGCCGAAGATCAGGCCGACGAAGGGTGCGCCGGACATGCCGGGAATGGTCCACAGGCCGAGGTCCGGCCCGGGCTGGCGGGAAAAGTTGTGGCCCAGGAAGTAGGCCAGATCGCGCGAGAGCAGGGTCAGGATGAAGCCCACGGCCAGCTGGGACTGGCCCAGGTAGATGCCTATGACGCCGAGCACTCCCGCGATGGCCGCGCCCACGGCCGCGCCCGCGGCCATGCCGAGCCACGGCGAGTTGAAGGTGACCGAACAGGCGAAGGCGGCCATGGCGGCCAGCAGGATGGAGCCGTCCAGGGAGAGATTGATGATCCCGGCCTTCTCGGTCAGGGTTTCGCCCAGGGTGGCCAGCACCAGGGGCGCTCCGGCCATCAGGATGGCCGCGATGGTCAGCGCGAACGTATCCATCTAATCGTTCTCCTTCCGTTGTCTGAGCCACAGCCGCAGGCCCTGGACGATGAACAGGGACAGGACCATGACGCCCTGAATGACGCCGGACAGGGAAGAGTCCAGGCCCAGTTGGAGCGGCAGTTGAATGGAGCCCACGTTGAGGATGGCGAAGAACAGGCAGATGAACGGCACGAGCGGCAGCCGGAACGAGGCCATCATGCCCACCAGCAGGGCGGTGTAGCCGTAGCCCGAAGAGATGTTCGGCAGCAGGCGGTGGTAGACGCTCAGGACCTGGGTGGCCCCGGCCAGACCGGCCAGGCCGCCGCAGAGCATGAAGGCCTGGAGCAGACGGCGGCGCGGCCCCAGAGCGAACAGGGTGGCCGCCTTGGGGTTTTCGCCCACGGCGCGCATCTTGAGCCCCCACCGGGTGCGGTGAAGCAGGATATAGACCAGCAGGATGGCGGCGAAGGCCAGGACCAGCCCCGCCCAACTTACGGAAAGATTGCCGAGCCGGGGCAGCCACAGCGAGATGTCCAGCGGCTTGGTCCCGGACATGGAGGCCACGCCGGGCCGTTTCCACGGTCCGAAGATGAGCCACAGGATCACGCCCATGGCCACGAAGTTGAGCCCCAGGCCGGAAAAGATTTCATGGACCCGGCCGAAGACGCGCAACAGCCCGGAGAGCAGGGCCCACA
This sequence comes from Desulfovibrio sp. Huiquan2017, assembly GCF_017351175.1. NCBI lineage: Bacteria > Pseudomonadati > Thermodesulfobacteriota > Desulfovibrionia > Desulfovibrionales > Desulfovibrionaceae > Desulfovibrio > Desulfovibrio sp. Huiquan2017. The sequence goes on from NZ_JAFMPN010000021.1 coordinate 17,816, forward strand.
GTGCGCCGCCCAGGACCGATGCGGCCAGGGCCAGGAGGATGACACCCGCTCCGCCGCCGCCTTCGAAGGGGCGCAGGGCCGCGGTGCAGAAGATGGCCCCCATGATGATCTGGCCTTCGACGCCGATGTTCCAAAGCCGGGCCGTGAACGGGATGAGCAGCCCCACCGAGCACAAGGTCAGGGGAACCCAGCCCGCCAGTACGCGGCCGACCTTGGACCAGGAACTCAGGCCGCCCTTGAAGAGCACGTAGATCGTCTCGAAGGGCGGGGCCCCGGCGGGCAGAGCCACGATCACGGTCAGCACCAGGGCCAGTACCAGCGCCAGGGCGAGCCAGCCTATCTGGGTCAGGAAGGAGTCGCGGTTCATGCCCGTTTCTCCTTGATTTCGTCGTAGCGCTTGCCGGCCATGAGCGCGCCGACAACTTCCATGGAGATGTCCTCGCCTTCGACTATGGCGGCCAGGGTCCGATCGTAGAAAACGATGACCCGGTGGCTGTGTTCAAGCACCTCTTCCAGGTCCGGGGAAAAGAAGATCAACGTGGCCCCGGCCGCGCAACGCCGCTTCAAGTGGTTCCAGACCTGGCGGGCCGAGCCCGCATCCAGGCCGCGCGTGGGGTGCTCCATGAGCAGGAGCTTGGTCTTGTCCGGGATGAGCGAGAGCAGCAGCCGCTGCTGGTTGCCGCCGGACAGCTCCACGGCGTGGGTGTCCGGGTGGGCCTGGAGGTTGAATTTGTCCACGCATTGGGAGCGGTAGAAATCGGTCAGGTCGCCGTCCCGGTCCGGGAAGGCCAGGGTGATGTGCTCCATGAGATTCAGGTCCGGGAACAGGGCCAGGCCCAGCCGATCGGCGGGCACGAATTGGACCCCGGCCTTGCGCAGGGCGCGGAAATCGTTGGCGGCGAAGCGGGTTCCGTCCAGATCGAAGGCGCCGCCGGGCATGCGGTCCAGGCCGCACAGGCCTCGCAGGAACAGTTCCTGGCCCGAGCCGTCGAGCCCGGCCAGGCCGATGCATTCGCCCGGGCGGGCCGTGAAATTCAGTCCGCCCATGGAGTATTTGGGCCCGGCGAAGAGCGCGTCGTGCATGACCAGGCGGGGCGTACCCGTGTCCGGGGGCAGGTCGGGCAGGGGTTCGATCTCGCCGTCGGCCGCTTCGCCGAACATGAGGTGGACCAACTCGTGCTCGTCGTAGGGCGGGTTCAGGGTGGAGACCAGCCGCCCCTGGCGCATGATGAAGATGGAATCGGCCATCTCGAAGGCCTCGGACAGCTTGTGGGTGACCAGGACGATGGTGTGTCCCTCTTCCCGGGCCAGGGTCATGAGCAGGTTGAAGAGGTCTTGCTTTTGTTCCGGCGTGATGCCGGTGGTCGGCTCGTCCAGGATCAGGGTGGTGGCCCCGAGGTCGAGCAGGCGCAGGAGTTCGAGCAACTGGCGTTCGCCCACGGTCAGGCTGGAGACGGGCTCGTCGGGCAGGAAACAGGCGTCCAGGCGAAAGGAGAGCTCGCCGATGATATCGACCACTTCCCGTTTGCTGCGCTTGGGCGCGCCCAACTGGAAATTTTCCCATACGGGCATGGCCGGGAAGTCCAGCGGGTCCTGGTAGAGCATGCCCACGCCCATTTCCCGGGCCAGGGCCGGAGTCAGGTAGGTCATGGTCCGGCCGCCGATGACCAGCTCCCCGGAGGTGGGCCGGGTGTGCCCGGCGAGGATGCGCATGAGCGTGGACTTGCCCGCGCCGTTTTCGCCGACCAGGGCATAGATGCGGCCGGGTTCGAGGGTCAGGCTGATGCCGTCGTTGGCCCGAACCCGGCCGTAGTGCTTATGTATGTCGCGGAGAACGATCATCCCTATTCGGGGGAGGACAGCCCTTCCATGCCCTCAAGCAGTTGCTGCATGTACCAGATCTGCTTGTCGGTGGCCTGTTCCCCGGCCTTCAGGAACGGGGTGCCATCCTGGTAGTTGAGCGGGCCGGTGAAGAGGTTCACCTTGCCGGAGCCGAGCTTGGCGATGAAGGCGTCCAGAGCGGCCTTGACCTCGGGGGTCACGCCCGGGCCGGGCAGGAAGCCCACCGGGGATTTGTCCGAAGCATTGTAGTCGGCCCAGTAGGGGGCGTCCCATTCGAAGCCGGGCTTGTACGTCCCGGCGGCCACGGACTCGGCCAGCTTCAGGAAACCCGGACCCCAGTTGAAGTAGGGCACGCCGAGGCATATGTCGCCCTGGCCTTCGCAGGCCTTCTCGTAGTCGTAGGGCAGGGCCCAGACCTTCTTGCCCGCGTCGGCGCGCTGCTTGGCGACGACCACGTTGTCCGGGGTGTCGATGCCGGAGATGACCACGTCGTAACCGGAGTCATACAGGGAACCGGCCACCTGGGTGGGGTCGGCGGTCACGCCGGGAATATTGAACCAGAAACCGATCCACTTGACGTTGAAAGTCAGGTCCTTGGCGTCCTTGCCGCGTACTTCGGTCCAGGCGTAGCGCGCGCCCAGGTAAGCCGCGGACATGAGGCGGCGGGTCTCCTCGTTGATCAGCGGGCCGACCACACCGATCTTGCCGGTCTGGGTCGTCATGGCCGCCGTGAATCCGGCGAGCATTTTGGAATAGATCATCTTGCTGAACAGGTTGCCCAGGTTGGCCGGGGCGTTGCCGGTCCAGGCGGCGTCGCCGGACACGTGCACGAACATTTTATCGGGGTGCTGGGAGGCGGCTTCGATAATGCCGTCCTTCATGTCGTCGGAACCGGCGATGATCAGGTCCGCGCCCTTTTCGATCAGGTCGTCAACCACCTGCGGGATGGTCAGGCCGGGCCGGTCGGCCGGGTTGACCTTGTCCAGGTAGATCAGCTTGGAGCCGGGCATGTGGGCTTCGACGTACTTGCCGCCCTCGTGCTGGGCCTGGCTGTAGCCCTTGTCGTTGTAAGGTCCGACCAGAATCAGGCCGATGGTTAAGTCTTTGGCGAAGGCCAGCCCTGACATGAGCAGGAGCGCGCTCAGGGCCAGGGCGGACAGCATGGTGATACGTTTCATCCTCTCTCCTCCAGATTCGGTGCCCGCCCGTGACGGTGCGCGGCAGGGTGCTGCGGGCTGTTGTTGTGGCGCGGCCCTGGGTGGGGCCCGCAAAAAAACGGCGGGATCGGTGTATCCGACGCTTCCGCAAAAGTCTATTCTTGGATTAGAAGTCGGGGTTGTGTCAACAGCTTGTTGTCCGGAACCCAAGGCTGTGCCCGGCGCGCGGACTGCCCGGCGCGCGGAGAAATTCCCCGGAGCTTGACCTTCCCCTTCGGATGTCCTATCTGAGGGGCTGTCAGCTGGATTGACAAATATGCAGCCGCGCAGCTTCTTAAAGATTGCCGCGCGGCCTCTGTCTTTTTTACCATCCAACTGTGAATTCATTCTAGTGAGGTTTTTGACCATGGATCGCATTCCCATTTCGAAACAGGGATTTGAAAAGATCTCTCAGGAATTTGAGGACCTCAAGGCACAGCGTCCGGCCATTATCCAGGCCATCGCCGAAGCTCGCGCGGAGGGCGATCTCTCGGAGAACGCCGGGTACGACGCCGCCCGTGAGCGCCAGGGCATGCTGGAAGCTCGCATCTCCTACATCAATTCGCGCATGCCCCTGTTCGACGTCCTGGACCTGAACACCCTGGACGGCGACCAGGCCATTTTCGGCGCCACCGTGGAGGTGGAGGACATCGACACCGAGGAGCGGCGCACCTTCACCCTGCTCGGCCCGGACGACGCGGACCACAAGAAGGGCTCCATCTCCGTGCTTTCCCCCATGGGCCTGGCCCTGCTGGGCAAGGAGGAGGGTGATGAGTTCATTGTCGATGCCCCTCGGGGCCGCATCGAATACGAAATCATTTCCGTTAAGTTCCTCGGCACCGCCGGGTTGAACCTCAAATAGCGTTCCGGCGCAATCATCGACCAACTCCGCCCCGTCGTCTTCCGGCGACGGGGCGTTTTATCATGCAGCCCATACCGATCCGTCTTGTCGGGGAGTTCGACCCCGCCGTCGCCTGCCGGGGCGGGTGCGCCCGGTGCGGCCGGGAGCATTCCCTGCCTCTCGGCCCGGCCCGCGAACCGGCTCTCGCCCTGTTTAAACGGATGACGCGGGAGAAGCGCATCGACTTCGACGCGCCCGAACCCGACCCCAGGTTCTCCACGGATTATCTGTTTGGCGAGGCCGGGGGGCAGATGTTCGGCGTGCTCGCGGCCCGCGACCGGACCGGCGCGACCTGCCTGCTCAAGGCGTTTTCCGGCCAGTACAATTCGGTCTGGGACGTGGACGGTTGGGTCCCGCCGCTCATCGACACGGACCGCTTCCGGCGCGAGACCTTCGAGCCCGAACGGCGGATCAAGGCCATGGGCCGGGAGATCGCCGGGATGCCCCACGGTTCGCCCGGCCGCGATCATCTCGTCCGCGAGCGCCGCAAGGCGTCCGCTACTCTGATGCAGACAATCCACGCCATGTACCGGTTACCCAATTTCCGGGGTGAGACCGTGCCCCTGCCCCTGGCCGTGCACCCCGAGGGCAACCCGCCCACGGGCACGGGCGACTGTTGCGCGCCCAAGCTTCTCGGCTGGGCCGCGACCCACGGCTTGACCCCGCTCGGCCTGGCCGAATTTTACTTCGGCCGGACCAACCGTTCGGGCTCGAAGGAGCACGGCCGGCTCTACCCGTCCTGCCTGGACAAATGCGGCCGCATCCTCGGCTTCATGCTCTGCGGCCTGGAGGGCGCATGACCCCGTCCGGCGACCTGAAAATCCTCTTCTCTGACGTGGCCATCGTGGTCGTGGACAAGCCGTCCGGCCTGCTGTCCGTGCCCGGCAAGGGCGAGGCCAACCAGGATTGCGTGGTCGCCCGGGTCAAGGCGGGCCACCCCGGCTGCATCGAGCAACCCTCGGTCCATCGGCTGGACCAGGACACCTCCGGCCTGCTGGTCCTGGCCCTGACCGCCGAAGCCCACCGCGACCTGTCCGGGCAGTTCATGGAACGGCTGGTGGGCAAACGGTACATCGCCCTTATAGATGGGGTGGTCGAAGGGCAAGGCGGGATCATCGAACTGAAGTTCCGCCTGGACCCGGACAACCGTCCGTACCAGGTCTTCGACCCGGTCAACGGCAAACGCGGCGTGACCCGCTGGCGCAAGCTCGGCGTGGAGAACGGCCGCACTCGGGTGGAATTCATGCCGCACACGGGCCGGACCCATCAGCTCCGTCTGCATTCGGCCCACGAGAAAGGGCTCGGCTTCCCCATCGTCGGAGACCGCCTTTACGGCACCGGCACCGGGCCGGGCCAGCTCAAGCTTCACGCTTCGTTGCTGCGTTTTCGCCACCCCGTGACCCGCGCACCCATGGAATTCATCTCTCCGGCCCCGTTCTGAGGGCTGTGCGACCGGTATCGAATCGGAGGGCGCGAAGTTCCATTTTTGTGTTTTTTCTCCAAACCGGGGCACCGGACCGGGCGATCCCTCCGAAAGCCCTCGGGTTACGGAATTTTTTCCTTTGCATTTCCGTCAATGGCTTTGCGAACGAAATAACACGGTTGTGGAAGAAAGTGATTTTCTTTGCAAAAATGTCATCGCAAAAGGACTGAAAACCGGTGTTAAACTACATTTTCGTAGTAAAATGCGGTTTTTCCAAAACGGCTTTCCTCGTATCTGTCTGGATATGCGGTCTTTTCGTTGTTTGGCATGCAACTTGGTAAGTAGAATCCCAGATAACAAGGGTCAGGCGCCCTTTGGCCCGGCCGGACGCCGGAAAACCCATATTTATGCCTGAAGGAGAATTACATGAGCGGATACGAGACTCGTCAGAACGCAATCAATGCGGTGACCAACTACAAACCCAGCATCGAGCCCCTGAATTTTGCGGAGACTTCTCCGGCTGAGATCTTCGGTTCCAACGTCTTCAACGAAAAAGTCATGAAGGCCATGTTGCCCAAGGAAGTCTACAAATCCTTGATGAAGACCAAGATGACCGGCGAGAAGCTGGATCCCTCCGTGGCCGGCCCGGTGGCCGCCGCCATGAAGGAATGGGCCATGTCCAAAGGCGCGACCCATTACACCCACGTCTTCTATCCCCTGACCGGGCTGACCGCCGAGAAGCATGACGGTTTCCTGAACCCCGACGGCGAGGGCGGTGCCATTGCCGAGTTCGAGGGCAAGCTCCTGATCCAGGGCGAGCCCGACGCCTCCTCCTTCCCGTCCGGCGGCCTGCGCGCCACCTTCGAAGCCCGGGGCTACACCGCCTGGGACATGACCAATCCGGCCTACATCCTTGAGAATCCCAACGGAACCTTCCTGTGCATCCCCACCGCCTTCGTCTCCTGGAAAGGCCATGCCCTGGACAAGAAGACCCCGCTGCTGCGCGCCAACCAAGCCTTGAGCAAGGCCGGTCGCCGCTTCCTCAAGCTGTTCGGCTCCGAGGACGGCTCCCTGGTCGTGTCCAATGCCGGTCCCGAGCAGGAATACTTCCTGGTGGACCGCAACTTCTTCTTCGCCCGTCCCGACCTGATGGTCTGCGGCCGGACCCTGTTCGGCGCCAAGCCCTCCAAGGGCCAGGAACTGGACGACCACTATTTCGGCGCCATTCCGCGCCGCGTGCTCTCCTTCATGATGGAGGTCGAGCGTGAGCTGTACAAGCTGGGCGTGCCGGTCAAGACCCGCCACAACGAAGTGGCGCCCGGCCAGTTCGAGATCGCTCCGGTCTACGAGCAGTCCAACCTGGCCACCGATCACAACCAGATGATCATGACCACCCTCAAATCCGTGGCCAAAAAACACGGCATGGCCTGCCTGCTGCACGAGAAGCCGTTCGCGGGCATCAACGGCTCGGGCAAGCACCTGAACTACTCCATTTCCACCGCCTCCCAGGGCTCCCTGTACTCTCCGGGCAACACCCCGCACAAGAACATGCAGTTCCTGGCGGTCACCGCGGCCACCATTCGCGCCGTGGAGAAATACGCCAAGCTGCTCCGCGCCGTCGTCGCCTCCGCCGGCAACGACCATCGCCTGGGCGCCAACGAAGCGCCTCCGGCCATCATCTCCATCTTCCTGGGCGAGGAACTGGCCGAGATCTTCAACCAGATCGAGCTGGGCGACCTCAAGGGCTGCAAGGCCAAGGGCTGCCTCGAACTGGGCGTGGACAGCCTGCCCCCGCTGCCGCTGGATTCCGGCGACCGCAACCGTACTTCCCCGTTCGCCTTCACCGGCAACCGCTTCGAGTTCCGCGCGGTCGGTTCCAATCAGTCCATCGCCGGAGCCCAGGTGGCCCTGAACACCATCATGGCCGATTCCCTGGACTTCATCACCGACGAGATCACCAAGATCACCGGCGGCAAGAAGGCCGGTCTCAAGGAAGCCTGCCAGAAGGTCATCCAGGGCATCATGAAGGAACACGGCCATGTGATCTTCAACGGCGACGGTTATGCCGATGCGTGGCAGAAGGAAGCCGCCAAGCGCGGTCTGCCCAACCTGAAGACCACGCCGGACGCCCTGCCCGCCATCATCGAAAAGGACGTGGTCGAGGTCTTCGAGAAATACCATGTTCTGTCCAAGGACGAACTGCACTCCCGTTATGAAATCTACCACGAACAGTACTGCCAGCACATCGTCACCGAATCCCTGCTGACCGTGAAGGTCGCCAAGACCATCATCCTGCCCGCGGCCATCCGCTACCAGGGCGAATTGGCCCAGGTCGCCGCGTCCATCAAGGCCGTCGGCATCGAGCCCCGGACCCTCCTGCTTCAGGAAGTTACCGACAAGCTGCGTGACCTTCAGCAGAACGTCGTGACCCTGGAAAAGATCATCGCCAAGGACGACTTCAAGTCCGTTGAGGAAGACGCCCAGTACAAGGTGGCCAAGACCCTGCCCGCCATGCTCGCCGTTCGCGAGGTCGTGGACAGCCTGGAAGGCATCGTCGCCGACGACCTCTGGCCGCTGCCCAGCTACCAGGAAATGCTGTTCATTAAGTAACGCGCGTTCAAGCACACAAAAAAAAGGGGCCCCGATTGCGGGGCCCCTTTTTTTTGTGTGCTTGAACGCGGCGCGGCTTCCGAGAGCGGGCCGTCCGCACATTTTTTCCGGGGGGCTTTCATCCTCACGTAGAAGGCTACGCTGCGGTGAAAGCCCCCCGAAAGAAAATGCACAGCCGACCCACTCTCGAAAGCCTGCCTCCGTGCGGGCTCGAGGGAGAGAGCCGCTGTTTGGGGCGTTGCCCCAAAGGCGCTCCATGGGGCGAACCCTGCTGTCTTGGGCGTGGCCTCAAAGGCTCATGCGGGGGAGTCGTTGCCGGAGGGGGATGCGTGGCGTCCGGTTCCCGCTTGATGGCGGGGCCTTTTTCAGGTTCATCCGGCTAAAGCGTACTTGGCTTCGCACAGGAATGACCAGCCATGCAGGTTTGAAGCCGATGGGCACAGTCCTGAACCCCTCGCTTCGCAAAGCCGTGTCGATGATGTTTCTGGAACAGCAGCAAGGACAACGGATCAGGGCGTCTTTGGGGTGCACTTTCAAGATGATAGTACCCGTTGCAAAATACTGTCGAACATAGTCGAAGCCTCGCAGGCCGGACGGGTAATAGATGAAACTTATGGACATGGCTGATATTTCTTTCAATTGTTATTAGCAGTAAGGTACTGAGAAAATAATAATGACAAAAATGTTTAAGCAAGCTATTGTATTTTGAAAAAAGAGAGGAGACAGGGAATGCTCGACAATTTAACTTTGAAAACAAAACTCTTGTCAGGATTTGGACTTGTTTTAGTGCAGATACTCGCTATTGCTGGTCTCTATCAGTTTACCCTGTCTTCGTCTGCTAGAGGCTATAACCACTTGCTCAAAGAAGAAGTGGCCATCATGTCTCACGCTGAGACCGCTGAAAGGTATATGCTTCAATGCCGACGCAATGAAAAAGATTTCCTCTTGAGGAAGGACCTGAAATACAAAGAAGAGTTTGAAGCAAGCATTGCTGCTGTTGAAGAGCATGCCGATGCCATCGTGTCTTTGGCTCAAACGATAGCCAATGATGAGCTTGCTAACCTGGCCCAGTCTATCGAGAAGTCGGCAGCGACTTATGAGAATGCCTTTTTTGAACTTGTCGCCGCTTGGGAGCGGCGTGGCTTGGATCATGAATCCGGGCTGCAGGGTACCTTCCGTAAGGTTGTCCACGACGCGGAAGCCTCATTCGCAAAGCATGAGGTTCAGGACTTATACCTCGACCTTCTGCTTATGCGCCGATGGGAAATGGGCTACCACCGGACCCAGTCCGGCAATTATCTGAGAGACATGCGAACCACCATGGAGTCTTTCCAGGCCAGCCTCGATTCCCGAGAAGAGAAAACCGAACAATTGGAACAGGCGGCACGCGCCTTTTCCGAATACAAACAGCATTTCAATGCGTTTGTTTCAAGCGGTTCGGCAGCCGAATACGAAGCAACCCGTTCTGCAGCCGCAACTATAGAGGAAAGACTTAACGCGTTGTATGTCCCGGACGTCAAGGGACTTCTCCTGATGGTCAGGCGCGGAGAAAAGGATTATCTGCTCCGCGGCAGCGAAGAATATGTCAAAAAGACTCACGCGAGTGTGGGCAAACTGGTAGACGCTTTCAAGAATTCCGATGCATCGCCCGAATTCATTGAGGAGGCCGTGAAGACCGGAAGTGCTTATAAAACAGCCTTCGATGCTTTGGTGGCGGAAGACGCCACTATTACAACTCTCATTGCATCCATGCAAGAGGCGGTTCATGCCATTGAGCCCGTGGTGGAAAAAATCGCAACTGATGCGAAGGAGATGGCATATGCACATGCTCAAGAGGTTTCCGATCAAGCCGATTATTTGGGCCTGACTGCAATCGTTTTAGCGCTGTGTGCCGTTGCTTTCGGCATTCTGGTGGCAATCGTCATCATACGCGGCATCCTGAAACAATTAGGAACAGATCCGATAAAACTTGTCGAAATTACACAGGCGCTTGCTAACGGAAAACTTGGAATTAGTTTTTCCGGAAGATATGATACCGGTTCGGTTTATGGAGCCATGCGAGCCATGGTAGAGAAGCTTACCGAGGTCATGCGAACGGTGTCTGCGGGGGCGGGAAACGTTGCCTCCGGGGCCGAAGAATTGTCGGCTACGGCGGAAACCGTATCGTCTGGCGCTAATCAGCAAGCCGCTGGAGTGGAAGAGGTATCTTCCAGTATCGAAGAGATTACGGCCTCAGTTCAACAGAATTCGGAACATGCGGCCACTACTGAAAGAATGTCTGAACAAGCAAGCAAGGATGCTGAAGAAGGTGGAAAGGCTGTTTCCGAAACAGTTTTGGCAATGCGCGATATTGCCGAAAAAATATCCATAATCGAAGAGATAGCCCGTCAAACAAACCTGTTGGCATTGAACGCAGCCATTGAGGCTGCGCGGGCAGGAGAACAGGGCAAAGGCTTTGCCGTTGTCGCGGCCGAAGTAAGAAAACTGGCCGAGCGCTCCGGGGCAGCTGCCGCAGAAATCAGTGAACTCTCAACAAATTCTGTAGCTGTGGCCGAACGAGCTGGGAGCATGCTTGATAAGATGGTGCCCGACATCAAAAAGACCTCTGAACTTATTCAGGAGATCAGTGCGGCCAGCCGCGAACAGGCCGAGGGCGTTGTTCAAATCAATTCTGGCATCCAAAATCTGGACTCCACGATCCAAAAAAATGCTTCAGCTTCTGAAGAATTGGCATCAACAGCAGAGGAATTGTCCGGCCAAGCGCAACAACTTCAATCTGCCATCAGTTTTTTTGATATTGCGGGCCGTGAGGGAGTTGTAAGGCATACAGTTGTTTCTTCCCCACCTCTTCCGCTTGCGAGTGGATCAGAGGAAGAATTTGCCCGTTATTGAACAAAAGCGGTAAAATAAATCACATGTAAAGGCAGCCGTAAGAAACTGGCTGCCTTTCATTTTGTCAAAAGTACGCTTTAGCCGGATGAACCCCTATCTCTGGGGCTACCGCTTTCGCGAAGCGGCGCTAAAAAGTTGGGAAAATGAGGCGATGAGAGTCCGGGGGAAGGAAGGGCAAGAACCCCTTTCAAAGTTTTTCCCCTTCCCCCGGACTCCGGAGGTGAAACGGCTATTCGCCGGATATCTTGAGCGCTTCGGGCCGGGAGCCGTCGTCAAGCCATTCGAGTTCGATCTCGCATTTGGTCTTGTCCTTTTTGCGGGCGAGCTTGAGCTCCACCTGCATGGTGTCGGACACGCGGAGAACCAGGGCGCCGTCCTCGCCTTCGGCGCGGATGACCCCGGATTCCAGGGAGTCGGCCAGGTCCTTGAGGTAGGCTATCACTTGGGAGGTATCCATGGTCTGCTTGATCTTGAGTTTGTCTTTGCTCATCGTTTTCTCCTCATTGCCGGTCCCGGCGGGTTGGAACAGGGTGCGGCGCGTGGCTGCCTTGGCGGCGCAGGCCGGGGGCGCGGGTTGCGTGGTTGCGGCGGACGCCCGGTCCGGCATGGCGGTTGCGGCCGGGGCCGCGTCGGGGGTGACCCAGTTCAGGGGGTTGGACCCGAGTCTCTCGTCGCTCATGGAGCACCTCTGCGGAGCAGCTCCAGGGCCAGGTTCCGGTAGTCGGCGGCCCCATGGCTGCGGGGTTTGTAGGTGAAGATATCCTGGCCGAAACTGGGGGCCTCGGCCAGGGAGATGTTGTCGCGTATGGTCGTTTCCAGCAGGGCGTCGCCGAAGTAATCCCGGATCTTGCGCCGGATTTCCCGGTTGAGCTTTCGGGTTCGCTGGTAGCGGGTCATGAGGATGCCGGCCAGGGCCAGGTCGGGATTCCAGCCCTCGCGGATGACCCTGACCGTCTCCATGAGCTTGCCCAGGGATTGCAAGGCCAGGAATTCCGGCTGTACCGGCACGAGCAGTTCGCCCGCCGCGACCATGGCGTTCAGGGTCAGCATACCGAGGTTGGGCGGGCAGTCGATGACGGCGAAGTCGTGTCCGGCGGCCCGGCCGAGCACGTCGCGCAACCGGGTTTCGCGGTTTTCGGCCGAGGCCAGGTCCACTTCGGTCCCGGCCAGGGCCACGGAGGCGGGCACCACATGCAGTGGGCCGACCTCCATGGTAACGGCATCCAGGGGGCATTCGCGCATCAAGGCCGCGCCCATGGTTCGGGGCAGTTCGTGGGCCATGATGCCCAGGGAATAGGTCAGGTGGGCCTGGGGGTCGAGGTCCAGCAGCAGGACGTTTTGGTCCTGTCGGGCCAGGGCGGCCCCCAGGTTTACGGCGGTGGACGTCTTGCCCACGCCTCCCTTCTGGTTCAGTACGGCGATGATGCGCATGGCCCCGCCGGTCTAGTGCGTGGTCTGCAGGGTGATCTTCTTGATGACGTACTCCCGGCCGTAGCGGCAGGACAGGGAATTGATCCGCTCAAGGATCTTGTCCCGCTCCTCCTCGACCAGGTCGGGGGTTTCCTCTGCGATGCCGAACAAATCGGCCACCTCATTCCAGTCAAAGCCTTGCTTTTGGGATTCGGTCATTGGATTTCTCCGCAATGGGCATGCTTGTCCAGTTGGTTATTCGTTTCCGGCGGGTTTTGCCGGACGCTTTTTGGGCGTGCTTTTTTTCGTTGCGCCTTTGGGGACGTGCTTTTTCGGCGCGGGTTTTCCGGCCTCGGACTTGGCTTCGGTCCTGGCCGGGGGCTTGGCCTCCTCGGACTTGGCCGGGGCCATGGCGGGCGTCTTGGTGGCGGGGGGCTCGGCTTCGGGCTTCAGGGCCGGTGCACCGCCTTCGGGCCGGATCGCCGGGGCGGGCGTGGCTTCGGCGTCGCCGATTTTGAGTTCGGCTCCCGCGGCTTCGGTCCAGCTCAACTCGAAGGCGATCTTCTGTTTGTCGCTCTTGGCCTTGGCCTCCACCTTGATGGACACCTGGGCCGAAGGCTTCATGACCACGCGCTCCTCGCCGCTCTCCACCACGATGGTGCCGGACTTGAAGCTTTTGGCCAGGTCCTCGATGTAGGACACGGCGTCTTGATATTCCAGGACCTTCTTGACGCTGATCTTTTGCTTTTCCACGTTCACAACCTCCTTTCGGTTGGCCGTCAGCAAAGCGACAGCAAAAATTCGCTCAGGACCCGTCCGTCGATGTACGGGGCGCTTTGCGCCGTGACGAGTGGTCCGTCCATCACCGTGAATTCGCGCTCCTCAAGGCGTTTCTTGTCGATGCCGCCGGGGTATCGGCCGTGTTTCGAATCCACCAGGACGTAGCCCAGGACCTCGCCGCCCGCATCGGTCCCGGCGTCGGCCCGCAGGCGGCGGCAGAGCGCGTCCGCCCGGTCGGCCACGGACATGCCGGGCGTCTCGGGATCGACGCCCGTGGACGGGACGAAGACTTTGGGGCAGGTGTTGGCGGCCACGGCCCGGCCCACGCCGTCGGCCAGCAGGTTGGCCATCACGCTGGAATAGAAGCTGCCCGGCGGGTAGCAGATCAGGTCCGCCTTGCCGATCCACTCCCGGACCTTGTTGCGGATGGGGGCGCGGACCGGATCCCGGGCCTCCAGGGAGGAAGTCAGCCAGATGTCCTCCACGGGCGAGGCGAGCGGGGCGGATTCCTTGCCGGTGATCAGGTGCTGGCCCACGACGGTCCGGCCGTCGCGCAGTCGCACGGCCAGGTGCAGGTCCTTGTTCACGGTCGGGCGGACCACGCCGCAGACCTGGACCAGCTTGGAGAAGAGATAGATGACCGGGTCGAGTTGGCGGCGGTTGGACAGGTACCCGGCGGTCAGGACCAGGTTGCCGACGGACGCGCCCCGGAGGTCGAAGGCCTCGGGCATGCGCTCCATGAATTCGTAAAAATGATTGCGGATGAGTTTGCGCATGGGGTCCGGGATGCGCCGGACCAGGGGATGCACTCCGGCGGCCATGGCGTCCAGCTCGCCGCGCAGGGCGTCGCGTTCCGCGTCTTTGGGCAGTCGATGGGTGAAGAGATTGTAGATTTCGGGGTTGCCCTTCACGGACTGGTCGGCCAGGGCCATGAGCCGGTTGCGGATGTCGCCCACGGCGGGCATGGCGAAGGCCTTGCGGATGATCGCCGAACTGCCGCCCGAGTCGAAGGGGGTGATCAGATGGATGGAGTTGTGGGTATAGCGGATGAGTTCCCGGGAGGTGTCGCGCAAGGCCGTGCCGCCGCTGAAAAAGAGCACGGACGGACCGAGCTCGGGGGCCCGCCTGAACTGCTCAAGCTTGCGGGGGTCGGGGATGGTGACGTCCCTGGTGACTCGAATGCGCATCGTCCGCTCCGTCAGTCGGCCGGAAGACGGCCGGTTTTCATGTAGTGCAAGCATACCTCGGATGCCCGGTCGAAGTCCACGCCTCCGGCGATTTCGATGAGATCGGCCCCGGCCAGCAGGTCGGCGTAGGCGTCCTCGTCCGGGTCGCCCCGGCGGGCCGGGTCGTCGGGCAGGTAGAAGAGCCCGGTGGACTTCATGAACGCGGGCAGGAGATCCCGGCGTTCGTGCGGGTCCGCCATGCCGGCGCGCAGGGGGGTGTCGTCCCGCGTCCAGTTGAGAATGATCAGGGCGTTCATGGGGCAGCGCAGTTCGAAACGTCCCGGCCCGTAACATTCGTCGATAAGGGCGTCGTATTTGTGCTCCAGCCCCCACAGTTCGTCCTTGGGTAGGGACAGGAATCGCCCGCGCAGTTCCGGCTCCACGACGCAGTGCAGGTCCGGGTTGTTCAGGGCCGTGCCCGGGTTGATACGCGGCTGCTTGGCCACCCCGTACATGGTCAGCCCCTCGCCGTCCCGCTCGACCATGACCCGGTCGTTGGAGATGAACGTCGCCCCCTTGCTCATGAGGTGCAGGGCGAGCGTGGATTTGCCCGCGCCCGAGAACCCGGCCAGCGAGATGCCGCGTTTGCCCGAACGCACTCCGGCGGCGTGGCCCAGGAATCCTCCCTGGTTGAGCTTCCATTCGATGAACCGGTTGTTGACGAAGTTGATGACCTGATTGACGTTCTCCCGGCACGGCCCCACGGCCACGTTCTCGCCCTGCCCGAAGAGGAAGAGCATGCCGGTCAGCCGCTTTTTGACCATCCGGCCGTCGGGCAGGTCTATCCATTCCTCTTTGATCCTGGTCTTGCCGGGGTCGGGTTGCTTGACGTTGAAGGCGAGGTCCGATTCCGGGGCCGGGGTTTGGTGGGCCGAAAGGGTGATCTGCGGCTCGCCCTCCCCGGTGAGGAATTCCTTGAAATAGTCGGCCAGGGCGTCGTTCAGCGCGTCCGTGGAACTGTTTACCCGGATGCGGCAGCCGCCGAGGTTAAGGAAAAGCGTGCGGGCGGCCGGGCAGGCCGTCTTCACGGCGCTGGCCAATTCCCGGCGGGTTGTACCGGTCAGCTTCATTTGAGTTTCTCCATGACGTAGTCCGCGTAGCGCGCGGCGGCGTCGATGCCGCTGGTCTCCTGAATGCCCCGGAAGCCGCCGAACACGGAGACTTCGAAGACATAGGGGCCTTCGTCGGTGATGGCCACGTCCACGCAGGTGAAGTCGAGGTTGAAGTCCGCCTGGGCCCGGCGGGCCAGTTCGATGATCTCGGGCGCGGGCTCGTAGGGCCGGTACTTGCCGCCCGAGGCCGTGGTGGTGTTCCAGGCCCCGTTGGTCTTGCACCTGGCGTAGGTGGTCAGGTACTCGCCGCCGAGGAAGGCTATGCCCAGGTCCAGGTCGCCCAATTCGATGGTCTTCTGGATGTACAGGATGGGGTGCTCGGCCTTGTATTCCTCGATGGCCGCCCGGGCGTCGGGCCCGTTTTGCAGCACGAACATGCCGCGCGCCTTGGAGGTGTACAACGGCTTGAACACGGCCTCGCCGTAGTTCTCCAGGGCCACCATGGCCTGGTCCACGGACTCGGTGACGGTCGTGGGCGGCATGGGGATATCCTTGAGCTGAAGCGAGATGGTGCAGGACAGCCGGTCCAGGGCGCGCAGGATGGAGTAGGGCGAGCTGAATATGCTGAGTCCCCGTTCGTGCAGATAGCGCAGGACCTCCAGCCGGTCCAGGAGGTCCGGGGAGTAGCGCGCACCGATCTTCTTGATGATCAGGGCATCGAAATCGTTGAGCGTATGCCCGTTGTAGAAGGCCCGGCCCGAGGGCAGGTCCAGGCGCACGTTCGCCATGTCGATGAGCACGCGCTCGCCGCCGGTCCTTTCGGCCACGGCGTCCGCCAGTTTTTCGGAGGACCAGCCGCCCTCGATGCCAATGACTCCTATCTTCACGAAACGGCTCCTTGCCTAATAGTAGAGGATGTCCTCGGGCAGGGTGAATCGCTTCCAGTCCCCGCCCCGGTAGTGATGGATTTTTTCCAGCAGGAACATGGACCGGTTGTACATCTCCTTGGCGAACTTGAAGTTCAGCTCGAACCGGGTGGAGGTGTAGAAGCTGCGCGCCAGGGCGAAGGCCAGCCGGGCCTCGACCGTGGGGTCGTCATGCCGCCCGGCGAATCCCCGGATGAATCCGAGGAATTGCCGGATGACCGCGTTGATGCGCGCGCGATGTTCCGTGTCGAACAGGGGCACGCGGAAGTTGGAGACCAGGAAGACCGAAGCGTCCTGGACGTAGTCGAAGTCCCGCGAGCGGTACAGGTCGATGTAGTGGATCTGCTGCGCCTCATGGTTGTAGACCACGTTGTTGATGTTGAAATCGCCGTGGATGAAGACCGAGAAGGGGGCCTCCATCTCGTCCTCGATGTCCGCGCAGGCCGACAGCAGGGATTCGCTGGACGGCACTTCTGCAGCACCCAGACACTTTGGGGCGCGCCAGAATTCGGGGTGGGTCTGGAGCACGCCTTCCAGCCGGGACTGGATCTGCCGGATGTAATTGGTCTTGACCGGCAGCTCGACCATGGTTTTCGACCAGGTTTCGAGCACGGTATTTTCCAGGATGAACAGTGCGTTGCGCACCAGTTCGTCGTCGCCGGACAGGATGACCTCGTCCAGGGTGCAGCCGTTCAGGAATTCCACCAGCATGGACCCCTTGTCCGCTTCCTCGTGGAAGCCGTAGATATCGGCCACCAGATTCGGAAAGAGCTGCTTCCAGCGCTGGATGGACTCCCGTTCCTTGCGGATCTTTTCCAGGTTGCCTTCCTTGTAGATGGAACCCTGCTTCTTCTCTTCCGGGGTCAGGTCGGCCTCGCGCGATTCCACCTTGCCGATGCGGCAGCCCGAGCGGGTGCCCCAGATGGCGCTGAAGTCGATGTCCGAGAAGGAATCGCTGAATCCGGACTTGGTCAGGGTTTGCTGCAACGCCTCGAACTGCTCGATCTTGATGCGCTCGCCGAGCAGGGAGAAGATGACCGCCTCGCCGATGTTCAGCAGGGCGTCGCCCACCCGCTCGAAATAGCGGAAGATGAACAGCACCGTGACCAGTGATTGCGCGTCGCGGCCCATGCCCATCTCGTTCATGACCCGGTCGAAGCGGACCTTGTACACGTCGTCGAGCATGGGCTCGGCCTTGCAGATGTACAGGGCCTTGGACATGTCCTCGCCGTGATAGGCGTCGAGGATGGCCCCGAGCCGGGAGAGCATGATCTCGAAGACCTCGGTGTAGTCGTACCGCTGCACGAAGGACTGGTCGTCGAGATATTGCATCTGCTTGACGATGTTGACGAAATAATCGGCGATCTTTTCGAGATTAACGCAGATGACCTGGATGGCGCGGATCTTGTTGAGGGCCCGCTTGTCCAGGGTCTGGTCCGCGTGGATGCGCGAGTAGCACTTGTTCTCGATGATCGTCTTGAGGTTGTCGATGTAGTCGTCGCGCGAAGTGATCTTGGCGTATCGCTTGCGCGAAGGGGCATCCATGAACTTTTGCGTGGAGCGGGCCTGGTTTTCCACCTCGTAGACGATGAACTTGAAGTTCTCGTCCAGTCCTTCAAATGTGATCATGGGGTTAGCGGACCTTGAGGAAGACGTCTTCCGGGGATTGGGCGGCGGGAGCGTCCTTCCAGGATACCTTGATGGAGATCTTGTTCTCCGTTCCCTTTTTCCTGGCCTTGATCGTGAAGTTGAGCAGCCCCTCCGGTTCGAGGTGGATCTCGTTGCCGTTGGTGGACAGGTTGATGGAGCGTTTCTCGAACCCTTCGATCAGGGATTCGAGGAAGTCCTTGATAGACCCGCAGTCCTGGAGCGAATCGAATACGAATTTTTCTTCTGCCATGGGTGTCCTCGCCTGCCTATCCCGCCAGGCGGGCTTTGTACTCCTCGATCACCGAGCGTCTGGAGATGTTGTTGACAATGAGTTGCTTGCGGATGCGCAGGTCGTCCCAGGCGGGCTGAAAGCCGATCTCGCGGGCCGCCTTTTCCGGGTTCTGCTGATCCTCCGGCTTGGTTTTCTCGCCCATGTGGCAGTCGTCGCCCATGAAGATGAGCTTGTCCCGGCCGCCGTTGCGCCGTCCGTTCTGTTCGTTGACCACGGAGATCAGGAATTCCGTGTATTCCTGCGACTGTGGGTTCCAGACTTCGATGCCGTCCACATCGTAGTCGCGCAGCAGGATGGGCCAGAACTGTTCGGGATGTGGGATGACTATGCAGCCGCCGAGCCCCCGGACCTCCTCGATGATCTCGCTGGCCCGGTAGAAGAAGGACAGGTCGAACCCCTCCTTCACCAGGTGCTTGACCGCTTTGAGATAGGCCTGGACCCGGTCTGTGGCGATATCGCCGAGTTCTCCGCGCATGGCATCGAACCAGTTGCGCAACAGCTTGTTCTTGATCGACAGGCGCGGAACCCCGGTCCAATGCGCGTCCAGCAGCCGTTCCACCTTGGCGACGTTGATGCGGACGAAATCGATAAGTTCACGGTCCGCGCCGGTGGCCCGGGCCGCCCGCTCGATGCGCGCCGTGTCGGGCTTGGTGATGGTGTGCATGAATTCGAAGAGCTGGCCCGAGCGGTATTTGAAGGTGTGGGCCAACATCGACTTGAGCACGCCCGCGTCCTTGACCCGCTCGTCGGCGAAGTGCAGCAGGAGTTGAACCTTGCGGTTGAAGCCGGAGGAGAAGCAGTCCACCTCCACCCCGGTGTAGCCGTCCCAACTCATGAGTTGGTTGTGCTGGGTGGGAATGAGCAATTCGTCCGCGCGGTTGGGGAACATGGCGTCCACCCGGGCGCGGATGTGCTCCATGGGCACGAATTCCGGATGCCAGTGGGTGGCCAGCAGGACGTCCTGGCGCGCGTGTACGGTGGACGGCGTGACCACCTGCGACACCTGCCACGGGGCGAGGTCCGTGGAGACCACGGTGAAGAACCGTTTTTCGTCGGCCTCGGTGATCTCCGCGTCGGCTTCCATGGGGAAGGTCCGGCAGTCGCAGGCCTCGGGGTCGGTCTTGATCAGTTTCATGGGCAGGATCCGGGGTCGGGTGTTTCAATCGTATTTGGCGTGGCAGCGGCTCTTTTCGTGGACCAGTTTGTCCACGGCCGCGTGCATCCCGGCCAGGTCGCCGGAGTCATAGGCGGCCTTGAACTCCGCGCATACGCTCGTGAAGCTCTCGTAATATTCGTCCCCGTAGCCGGGGTAGGTGACCATGAGGGCCGCGTCGGCCAGGAAGGCGTCCACGGCCTCCCGGGGCGGGACGGCGCCGTCGTGGACCATCTTGACCAGTATCTTGAAGCTTCCGCGCATGCGTTTCTTGAGATCCTTGTACTTGGGCTTGGCCGTTCCGCCGTCCCCGTCTTCGGGCGCACACGGTCCGGCCGACTTGAATTTGGCCTTCAGGCTGATCTGTCCGTACTCGTTTTTCACGCTGATCTTGATCTTGCGGAAATCGTCCACGCAGGCGAACTCGTCGCGGCCGCCGTTTTCCACGGCGTCGGCCAGTTGGCGAAAGAAGGCCGCCAGCTCTTCGGCGGTGAGATATTTGCCGATGGTCATGTCGTTGCTCATGGGGAACTCCCGTTGGAAGTGATTGGTGCGACCTTACCGGGAAAAGGACTTGCAATACAATGCGCGTTGCAGAATCGTCACAATTATTCACACGGCGGCGTTGCCCGGCCGTTCGCGTCCGCCCGGGATCGTTTTCATTTTCCCGGAATGCTGTTATCCCGGCCATAAGAGCCGGAGGTTTTCATGTTACGCCACCTGACCCGTTTTGTCCTGGCCGCAGTGCTTCTTTTCCATTCCATCGCGGCCTTCGCCTTCGACGTGACCCTGCTGCACGTCAACGATTCCCACTCCTACCTGGACGCCACTTCCGAGACCATCGCCCCCCGGGGCGTGGCCGCTTATGTCCGCATGGGCGGTTGGGCCCGCCTCGGCCAGGCCGTCAAGGCGGTCCGCGCCGAAAGGCCGAACGTCCTCCTGCTCCACGCGGGCGATGCCGTGCAGGGTGGTCTCTATTTTCTGAAATTCAACGGCAGACCCGAAATGGAACTCCTGGACCGGCTGGGGTTCGACGCTTTTGAACTGGGCAACCATGAGTTCGACCGGGGCGCGTCCTTCCTGGCCGGGATGCTTGCCCATACCAAGGTTCCGGTGCTCTGCGCCAACCTGCACGCCTCGGACGAGCCCGCCCTGGCCGCCCGGGTCAAGCCCTACGTCATCGTGGAAAAGGGCGGCGAGCGCATCGGGATCATCGGCCTGCTCACCCCGGAGGCCACGGTTATTTCCAGCCCCGGCGACGTGGAGTTCGCCGATGAGACCCACATGGCCATCCTGCTTGCGCGCGAACTCCAGGCGCGCGGCGTGAACAAGATAGTGCTCCTGACCCACGTGGGCTTTAACGAGGACAGGCGTCTGGCCGCGACCGTCCCCGGCGTGGACGTCATCGTTGGCGGCCATTCCCACACGCTGCTCGGCAGCCCCGACGGCGTCGGCGCCCTGGGCCTTCACCCCGCGGCCGCCTATCCCACGGTGGTCAAGGGCGCGGACGGCGGCGACGTGTACGTGGTCACCGCCTGGAAATGGGGGCGCATGCTCGGCCGTCTGGATTTGACCTTCGACGACGCGGGCCACATCACCCATGCCGAGGCCCGACCCACCCTCATCCTGGGCGACACCTTCAAGCATCGGAACGACGCCGGGCTGAAGGTCGAACTCAAGGGTGCGGAGCGCGACGACCTGCTGGCTCTTGTCGCGGCCGACCCCGAGGCCGCCGTGGTGCCTGCCGATCCGGCCATCCGCAAGTTTCTCGGGCCGTTCAGCCAGGGCGTGGAGGCCATGCGCACGGAGGTTATCGGCGAGGCCGTCCTGCCTCTGCCGCACATCCGCGTGCCCGGCACCACCGACACCGGCGAGTCCCTGCCGCGCGGCAGCCTCATCGCCCCCCTGGTCTGCCGGGCCATGCTCAGCCGGCTTGAAGCCACCGGACGGCCCGCCGACATCGCCCTGCTCAACGCGGGCGGTGTGCGCGAATCCGTGGAGCAGGGGCCCATCACCGTGGGCGCGGCCTATACCCTGTTGCCGTTCAACAACAGTCTGGTGCTGCTCGAACTGACCGGCGCGCAGATTCACCGGGCCCTGGAAGTCGGAGTGGACCGTGGCGGCGGGGCCTTTCCCTATGTGGGGGCCGCCCGCTACACCGCCGACATGCGCCGCCCCGAGGGGGCCCGGGTCCTGGCCGTGGACATCCTGGACCACGCCGGCAATTGGGTTCCGCTCGCTCCGGACCGCACCTACCGCGTGGTCACCAACAATTATCTCGCCTCGGGCGGCGACGGCTACGACGTTCTCAAGTCCGCCGCGTCGCGCTGCGATACCGGGTTCGTCGATGCCCAGGCCTTCATCCGCTACGTCGAGCGCCAACGCATGCTCAAACCCTTGCCCATCAGCGGCGTGACCTACATCCCGGCCAGATAGAACGGCTGTCCGGGGCGCTCTCCGCCCAGAGTCGGCAGGGCGCGGGTTACGCGGGAAGCTGGAGGGACGCGGTCAGCGATGGCAGGCGGTCAACAATGCTCCCATTGCCGCGTTCCGGCGCTCTTGAACAGGGCGTCCATCGTATGCTGGTTGGCGAAGGTGTCCATGAGCGAGATCGGCACGGGCCGGTCTTCAAGGACGGCTTCGGCAAAGGCCTCGGCCTGGAGGGTGTACTGGTCGCAAGGGGCGAAGGTGACGGTCCGGACGCCGTCGTTCCCCTGCAACAGGATTTCCGTGGGCGCGTCCGGGGGGGCGTTGAACGGAATGAGAATCTCGATGCGTCCGGCTTCGCCCAGGACGTTGACCCGTTGATAGGGGGCCAGTTGAGTGGAGCAGGTGAAGGTGGACAGCCTGCCGCCGAAGTCGAGCATGCCGGAGAAGGTCCGGTCGGTGCCGAATTCGGGGTCCGTGTCCATCCAGCCGAGCACGCGCCCGGGTTGGGCGTTGAACAGGAGGCGGGACAGGGAGACCTGATAGCAGCCGATGTCCATGAGCCCGCCGCCGCCCATGTCCGCCTTGTTGCGGATGTTGGCGGGATCGTCGTTGAAATAGGAAAAGAAGGACTGGATCGAAGTCGGTTTGCCGATGGCCCCTTCGCTCACGAGCCGCCCGGTTTCCACCCATTGCGGATGGAAACGGTACATGAACGCCTCCATGACCTTGATGTCGGGGTGCATGGCCGCGGCATTGATCAGCCGGTTGACCTCGGCAGCGTTCAGCCCCAGAGGCTTTTCGCACAGCACGTGCTTGTCCCGGGCCATGGCCTTGAGGGTCCATTCCACATGCAGGTGGTTGGGCAGGGGGATGTAGACCGCGTCGATGTCCGGGTCGGACAACAGTTTGTCATAGCTGTCGTAGGCCTTGGGAATGTTCAGTTCCTCGGCGGCCCGGCGGGCGGCCTCCCCGTTGCGGGAACAGATGGCCGCGACCTCGCAGCGCTTGGCCCGCTGCATGCCGGGAATGACTTTGGTGCGGCCGATCTTGGCCGTGGACAGTACGCCGATACGGATGGCTTTCATGGGCTCCCCCAGGGTTGACGGTGATTGCCGCCTCCCAGTATAATCGGAACCCGCCACCACGCAAGCGCGGATATCCTGCGCAATACAGCCAACAACAATCGGAGAGAGCATGACCGCATTCGCCAACGCGACCATTACCAAAAAAGCCAATATCTATTACGAGGGCAAGGTAACCAGCCGGACCATCACCCTGAGCGACGGCAGTGTCGTCACGCTCGGCATCATGCTGCCCGGCGAATACGAGTTCGGCACCGAGAAGCCCGAGTTCATGGAAATCACCTCGGGCGAGGTGTCCGTTCAGTTGCCCGGCCTGGACGACTGGGTGGCCATGACCGGCGGGCAGAGCTTCAACGTGCCCGGCGAGGCCAAGTTCCGCCTCAAGGTCAGCACCGTAACCGACTACTGTTGCTCCTATCTGGACTAGGAGGCGAGCATGTCCGACCAAGGCAGGAGAATCGAATTCAACGGCAAGGGCCCCTATCTGTTCCCAATCCTGGCCGGTCCGCCCGAGGCCACGTTGCTGGAGGACCATGCGGTCTGCCTGTTCCGCTTCGAGGGATTGTATCTGCCCGTGGCCCTGTCCGCCTGCGGCCCCATGGCCGGGGCCCTGACCGAGATGTCCCGGGCGGACGCGGGTGCGGAGGGCGAGGGCATGATTCCCCTGGACTTCGATCTGGGAGAAACCCTGGAGCTGCCGCTGCTGACCGGCGTGGCCGGAACCAGCAGCCAGCACGACGACGTGGTTTGCATCGACGTGTTTTTCGGCGAGACCCCGGCACGGTTGCGCCTGTCCGTTCCCGCCGCCGCGGTTGTCGGCCAGATCCTTTCGCAGGTCGCCGTCTAGGCGGCCCGGCGGGGCGGTCCGCAACCGTCTTTCCTCCCCCCCCGCCGGCTCCCCGCATCCCCCTTTCCGGGGATCGGTTTTTGTTACACCCTGTTGACAAAACAGCGCTTCTATGGTCTGCTCCCGCGTGTATCGCAAACGTTTGCGGCAACGTTTGCGCTGCCGCTTGGGAGGACCGTGCGTCTTGGGAAGGACGTCCTCCCGAGTGATCGCAACCAGGGGAAGGCATGTTTTTCGAGGACACACCACACAGGCGGCTGAACCAGCTCACCGGCGAATGGGTGCTGGTTTCGCCCCATCGCACCAAACGGCCATGGCAGGGCCAGCGGGAGGCGCCCGACCGGGCGGCTTTGCCTGCGTATGACAAGCACTGCTACCTCTGTCCCGGTAATGACCGGGCGGGCGGAGCGGTCAACCCGGACTATGCCGACACCTTTGTCTTTACCAACGACTTCGCGGCGCTGCTGCCCGAGCCCCCGGCGCAGGGGCTGGCTCCCCAGATGGACGGGCTGTTGGTGGCCGAACCCGAGACCGGCACCTGCCGGGTGATCTGCTATTCTCCCCGTCACGACCTGACCATGGCCCGGCTGGGCGTGGACCAGGCCGCGCGCGTGGTTGACGTTTGGTGCCGGGAGTTCGCGGGGCTCGGCGGGCGCGAAGACATCGGCTACGTCCAGATCTTCGAGAACCGGGGCTCGGCCATGGGGTGCTCCAATCCGCATCCGCACGGCCAGGTCTGGGCCACCCGAGGGGTGCCCATGTATCCGGCCGTCGAGGACCGCCGCCAGGCCGAACACCTTCGCGACAAGGACAAATGTCTGCTCTGCGCCTATCTGGAGACCGAACTGGCCCGGGGGGAGCGGCTGCTTTTCGAGAACGATTCGTTCGCGGTCCTGGTGCCGTTTTGGGCCTTCTGGCCCTTCGAGACCATGATCCTGCCCAAGACGCATCTGTCGAACATCCTGGAGATGAATCCGGCCCAACGGCGTGATCTGGCCGAGGCCATGGTCCGCCTGAACGTGCGTTACGACAACCTGTTCCAGACCTCGTTCCCCTATTCCATGGGCATCCACCAGGCCCCCACCGACGGCGGGGACCATCCTCACTGGCATTTTCACCTGCATTACTATCCGCCCCTGCTGCGCTCCCGGTCGGTCAAGAAGTTCATGGTCGGTTACGAGATGATGGCCATGCCCCAGCGCGACCTGACCGCCGAGTCCGCGGCGGCCCGTCTGCGAGAGTTGTCCGAGGTCCACTTCCTGGATCTGCCGGGCGGCGGAGAGGGCGCGTAATGCCGCACGCGGCCGCCTACGCCGAGGCCCTGCGCCGGGGCGACCTGGATTCGGTCCTGGCCCGTCTGTATCGGCCGGAGGATGTCGCGGCCCAGCGCGTCCGGTATCTCGATCTTCTGGCCCGGTTCGCGACATGGCCCGGCCCCGGCCCGGCCGTCCTGGTCCTGGCTCCGGGGCGGACCGAACTGGGCGGCAACCACACGGACCACAACCTGGGCATCGTCCTGGCGGCGGCCGTGCAGTTCGACTGTCTGGCAGCGGCGAGGCCCAACGACGAAGGCGTCGTGCGCATCCGTTCCAAGGGGTTTGACGGCGAGATCTCCGTTGCGCTCGACGATCTCGCCCCCCGGGCCGAAGAGGAGGGCACATCCATGGCCCTGGTTCGCGGGGTGGCCGCCGGGCTGGCCGGGAACGGGCGCAAGGTGGCCGGGTTCGACGCCTGTGTGGACGGCGAGGTGCCCCTGGGTGTCGGCCTGAGTTCGTCGGCAGCCTTCGAGGTCCTGGTGGGGCGCATCTTCAGCGAGCTGTTCAACGACGGACAGTGCACCGCCCTGGAGCTGGCCGTGGCGGGCCGGTCGGCGGAGAACACCTATTTCGGCAAGCCGTGCGGGCTCATGGACCAGCTTTCCTGCGCGGCCCAGGGCATTTTATCCATCGACTTCGCGAATCCGGCCGATCCGGCCAGGAGCGAGGTGGATTTCGATTTCGACCGGACCGGATACCGGCTGGCCGTGGTCGATACCGGCGGCAGCCACGCGGACCTGACCCCGGACTACGCGGCCATCCCGGACGAGGTGGGCCGAGCCGCCCGAGCCATGGGGCGGGATTTCGCGCGCGGGTTGACCGTGGACGCGGTCCTGGCCCACGTGGCCCGCATCCGCGAGGCCGCCGGAGACCGGGGCGTGCTCCGGCTGATCCATTTCATCGAGGAGACGGACCGCGCCGCCGAACAGGCCGAGGTCCTGGCCGCCGGACGCATGGACGAATTCCTCACCCTGGTCCGCCGGTCCGGGGACTCCTCCTGGCGGCTGCTGCAAAACTGCATTTCGGCCACGGCCCCTCTGGAGCAGCCCATTCCCCTGGCCCTGACCCTGACCGAGCGGTTTCTGGGAGGCCGGGGCGCGTGCCGTATTCAGGGCGGCGGGTTCGCCGGGACCATCCAGGCCTATGTGCCTGAGGCGCGCTTTGCGGCCTACGCGGAATTTATGGAAGAGGTCTTCGGGCAAGGCGCGGTCCTGCCGCTCAAGGTCCGCAAGCCGGGCTTCGAGCGCATCCTGCTCGACGGGGAAGTGCGCGCGTGAGCCAGTTTACCCTCAAAGACCTGGCCCGCAAGTTGGGCGTGTCTCCATCCACGGTGTCCCGCGCCCTGCGCGGCCACCCGGACATCAGCCCGGTCACTCGGCAGCGCGTGGTCGAGGCGGCCGAGAAATACCACTACCACCCCAACCAGCTCGCCCAGTCCCTGCAAAAGAAGCGCAGCAACGTCATCGGGGTCATCGTACCCGAGATCCGGCATTACTTTTTCTCCCACGCCATCAGCGGCATAGAAGAGGTCGCCTACGACAACGGCTACACCATCATGGTCTGCCAGTCCCACGAGACCCTGGCCCGCGAGATCCTCAATGTCCAGGCCCTGGTCTCCAATCGCGTGGCCGGACTGCTCATCGCCATCTCCTCGGAGACCACCTCCTTCGAGCATTTGTCCCGGACCATCCGGCAGCGCGTGCCCCTGGTCCAGTTCGATCGGGTGGTGGAAGAACTCGACACCGGAAAGGTTGTGGTGGACGACTACGCGGCCGCCTACGGCGCGGTGGAACACCTCATCGCGTCCGGCTACCGCCGCATCGGCCACATGGCCGGGCGGGAAGGCATAGCGCTCAACCGCAAGCGGTTCGAGGGATACCGCGACGCCCTGGCGGCCCACGGCTTGCCGCTGGAAGAGAAATTTCACCTGAGCGGCGGGTACCGCGAGGAGGACGGCCGGGCCGGGGCCGACCTCTATCTGGCCCTGGACGAATTGCCCGACGCCATCCTGGCCATCAACGATCCCGTGGCCGTGGGGCTGCACACCCGGTTCAAGGAGCGGGGCGTGCGCATCCCGGACGATGTGGCCCTGGTGGGCTTTTCCGACACCCCGGCGGCGGCCCTCATCGAGCCGGCCCTGACCACGGTCTGCCAGCCCGCCTTCGACATGGGGCGGACCGCCGTTTCCCTGCTGTTGCGCCAGTTCGCCGACGGTGCGGACTTCGAACCCGAGACCGTCGTCCTGGAGACCGAACTGCGGGTGCGGGGCACCTCCGTGTCCAAGGAGGGGCCATGTCGTTGAATCGGCGATCCTTCGGCACCACGGGCGACGGGACCCCGGTGGAACTGTTCACCCTGGCCAACGGAGCGGGCATGGAGGCGGACATCTGCACCTACGGCGGCGCCTTGGTCCGGCTGACCGCGCCCGACCGCGATGGCGTCCCGGCCGATGTTGTCCTGGGGTACGACGATCTTGACGGCTACCTGAACGACGCCTGTTGCTTCGGGCGGCTGGTGGGCCGGGTGGCCAACCGCATCGGCGGGGCGCGCCTGGTTCTGGACGGCGAGACCTTTGCGCTCGACCGCAACGACGGCCGCAATCACCTGCATGGCGGGAGCGGCGGGTTTCACAGCCGGGTCTGGGAGGCGGAGCCTGTCGAAACCGAAAGCGGCTCCGGACTGGCCCTGACCTACAAGAGCCGCGACGGGGAGCAGGGCTACCCCGGCAACCTGACGGTCTCGGCGGTTTACGTCCTGACCGGCGACGGGTTGCGTCTCGATTTTTCGGCGACCACGGACCGGACCACGGTCGTCAATCTGACCGCGCACCCCTATTTCAATCTGACCGGGCGGCCCGGCACGGATTGCCTCGATCACATCCTGACCATTCCGGCCCAGCGCTTTCTGGCCACGAACCGGGAAATGATCCCCACGGGGGACTTGGCCGAAGTTGCCGGAACCCCAATGGATTTTAGAATAGGGACGGCCGTGGGCGCGCGTCTCGGACAGGATTTTCCCCCCCTGGCCTTCGGCGGGGGGTACGACCATTGCTTCGTTCTCGACGAGCGGAACGGGCTGAAGCTCGCGGGGGCGGTGTTCGAGCCCCGCTCCGGCCGGGGCCTGGAGGTCTGGACCACCCAGCCGTGCGTCCAGTTCTATTCCGGCAATCATATCCCGGAAGGGTTGCCCGGCAAGGGCGGTGCGGTGTATGGTGAGAGGTCGGGACTGTGTCTGGAGCCCCAAGGGTTCGTGGACGCGCCGGGCCATGCCGCCTTCCCCCAGGTGACGCTGCGCCCCGGGCAAATATGTAATCAAACGATTTTGTATAATTTTTTCGTTAAGTAGCACAGCAATGTGCGCAGGCAAAAAGAGACGGTGAACATGGCGAACGTGCAATTGAAGAAGGTGGTCAAACGATTCGGCGATGTGGAGGTGGTCCACGGCATCGATCTCGGCATCCAGGATGACGAATTTATCGTTCTGGTCGGACCCTCGGGGTGCGGCAAGTCCACGGTGCTGCGCATGATCGCGGGGCTGGAGCCGATCACCAGCGGCGAGGTGTTCATCGGCGACCGGGTGGTCAACCAGGTCTCGCCCAAGGATCGGAACGTGGCCATGGTCTTCCAGAACTATGCCCTGTATCCGCACATGTCCGTGCGCGAGAACATGGGCTTTTCGCTGAAGATGCGCGGCAAGGGGGCGGACGAGATCGAGGACAAGGTGAACGAGGCTTCCAGGGTTTTGGAATTGACGCCGTACCTGGACCGCAAGCCGTCGGAACTGTCCGGCGGCCAGCGCCAGCGCGTGGCCATGGGCCGGGCCATCGTCCGGCAGCCGGACGTCTTCCTGTTCGACGAGCCCCTGTCCAACCTGGATGCACAGTTGCGCACCCAGATGCGCATGGAGCTGCGGAAAATGCACCTGCGGCTGGCGACCACGACCATCTACGTGACCCACGACCAGATCGAGGCCATGACCCTGGCCGACCGCATCGTCATCCTCAAGGACGGCTATATCCAGCAGGTGGGCACGCCCATCGAGGTCTTCGAGCGGCCCGTCAATGTCTTTGTCGCCCGGTTCATCGGCAATCCCCCCATGAACATCCTCGACGGGACCTTCCACAAGAAGGACGGCGACCGCTACGTGCAGGTCGGCCCGTCGAAATTTCCCGTGGTCGAGGGCCAAAGCGACTCCTTCCAGGACGGCGCTCCCGTGTTCGTGGGCATCCGCCCGGACTCCATCAAGATGGGCGACGGCATCAAGAAACTGCCCGAGGCCTGGATGTGTCAAGGCGAGGTGGTGGTCTCGGAGATCCTCGGCGGACACTCCCACCTGGAGATCGTCGTGGACGGCGAGAATCAGCTTATCGCCGAGGTCGAGGGCCGGGTGGTGGCCCACCCCGGAGAGATCGTGCCCATCGGTTTCGAGTTCAACCGGATGGTTTTGTTCGACCCCGAGACGCAGAAAGCTGTTTATTAATTTTTCAGTGTAACAACTGATCGAGTTAATTGATTTTTGATTGAATGAAGTTGAATCTGCAAACCTTTAGGAGGTACGTATGAGAAAGGCTTTTGCGAAAATGTTGGTCGTGTTTGCGGCCGCGCTGCTGATCGGCGCTCCGCAGGCCGCCCAGGCAAGTGATCTGAAGGGTGATCTGGAGATTTTCTCTTGGTGGGCAGGTGACGAGGGCCCGGCCCTGGCCGCCCTGATCGACATTTACAAGCAACAGAACCCCGGCGTGAACGTGATCAACGCCACCGTGACCGGCGGTTCCGGCGTCAACGCCCAGGCCGTGCTCAAGACCCGCATGCTTGGCGGCGAGCCGCCGGATTCCTTCCAGGTCCACGCCGGCCAGGAGCTCATCGGCACCTGGGTCAAGGCCGACCGCATGGAGGACCTGACGCCGCTGTTCAAGGAGCAGGGCTGGATGGAGGTCTTCCCCGAAGGATTGATCAAGCTCATCGGCACCGACAAGGGCATCTGGTCCGTGCCGGTCAACATCCACCGCTCCAACGTCATGTGGTACGTGCCCGCCAACCTGAAGAAGTGGGGCGTGGAAGCTCCCAAGACGTGGGACGACTTCTTCGCCGCCGCCGAGAAGCTGAAGGCGCAGGGCGTCGTGCCTCTGGCCCTGGCCCAAAACTGGACCGCCAACCACCTGTGGGAATCCGTGGCCCTGGCCTCCATGGGCGCGGACAACTGGGACGCCCTGTGGGCGGGCAAGCTGTCCTTCGATTCCCCCGAAGTGGTCAAGGCGTGGGAACTGTTCGGCAAGGTTTTGCAGTACACCAACTCGGACGCTTCCTCCCTTTCCTGGCAGCAGGCCACGGACATGGTCGTTGACGGCCGCGCCGCCTTCAACATCATGGGCGACTGGGCCGCGGGCTACATGTCCACCACCAAGAAGCTCGCCCCGGGCGAAGGCTACGGCTGGATCGCTTCTCCCGGCACCACCGGCACCTTCATGTTCCTGGCCGACTCCTTCGGCCTGCCCAAGGGCGCTCCGCACCGCGCCAACGCCATTGCCTGGCTTAAGGTCCTGGGTTCCAAGGAAGGCGCGGACGCCTTCAACCCGCTCAAGGGTTCCATCTCGGCCCGCAAGGATTCCGACCTGTCCAAGTACAACGTCTACTCTCAGGACGCGGCCAAGGATTGGAGCAGCAACCGCGTGGTCGGCTCCCTGGCCCACGGCGTTGCCGCCAACGATACCTTCAAGAACGGTTTCGCCTCCATCATGGAGATGTTCTTGAAGACCAAGAACCCCCAAGCCGCTTCCAAGGCCTGCGCTCAGCTCGCCAAGAAGGCTGGCATCTAGTTTGAGAATATGAACCAGCCGCGGCGCGCCGGGGAACGTCCCGGCGCGGCGCGGCCCGACACATCGGATTAGCTTATGCGGGAAGCCTCGCTCGACAAGTTGAAAGCGTTCCTGACGCTCCTGCCGTCCATGATCCTCATCGGCGTCTTCGTCTNATTAGCTTATGCGGGAAGCCTCGCTCGACAAGTTGAAAGCGTTCCTGACGCTCCTGCCGTCCATGATCCTCATCGGCGTCTTCGTCTACGGGTTTATCGGCGACACCATCTGGACCTCCATGACCGACTGGGGCGGAACGGGCGCGCTGGCGCTCGAACCGGAGAAGCACTTCATCGGCCTGGAGAACTACATAGACCTTTTCACCGGATTCCTGGGCGGCGGGTTCCGCCAGGACCTGGTCAACGCGGTCTACTATTCGGTCATGCTCCTGGCCGGGGCCGTGGGGCTGGGCATGTTCATTGCCATCCTGCTCGACCAGAAGCCCAGGGGCGAGGACCTGTTGCGGACCATCTTTCTCTACCCCATGTCTCTGTCGTTCATCGTTTCCGGGACCATCTGGCGCTGGCTGCTGGCCCCCCAGGGCGGGGTCAACGTCCTGCCCAAGTATTTCGGCTTCAAGCCGCTGACCTTCAAGTGGCTGTCCAGCCAATCGGCCGTTCTGGTCTTCAACTGGCAGGACATCCTGCGCATCCTGCTCTATGTTGCCGCCTTCGTCCTGATCATGGTCGGTATGTTCATGCTCAAGAAAAACCAGGGCAAGGCCATCAAGCGGTGGCTCGTTCCCGGCATCCTGCTCGGGGCGGTTGTCTGGGTCTTCGGCGGGCTCCTCCCGGACGCCCTGTTCATGGAGGAGGAGCACGGCTTCAACCTGGCCACGCTAGGCATCATCATCGCCACCATCTGGCAGTATTCGGGCTACACCATGGCCCTGTATCTGGCCGGGTTCAACGGCATTTCCCAGGACCTGCGCGACGCGGCCATGCTCGACGGCGCGTCCCAGGTGGCCTACTACCGCCACGTGGCCATTCCCATGCTCAAGCCCATCACCATCTCGGCGGTGATCATCCTGTCGCATATCTCGCTGAAGATGTTCGACCTGATCTTCGCCATGACCGGCCCGGACAACGCCGCCACCGGCCATCCGGCCCTGAACATGTATCTGACCACCTTCCGGGGCAACGAGTTCGCCCGGGGCGCGGCCATCGCCATCGTCCTGTTCCTGGTGGCGGCAATGTTCATCGTGCCCTACCTCGTGGGCCAGTATCGCCAACAGGGGAGGCGCTAGATGACCGCCCGGAAACTCACCCCCGGCAACGTATTCCTCTACGGGGCCCTGGTCCTGCTGGCGCTCTTCTTCCTTATGCCCGCCTACATGGCGGTCGTGACCGCGCTCAAGGTGCCGTCGGAAATCAGCCTGCCCACGGCCTGGGACTGGCCGTCGGTGATCAACTGGTCCAGCTTCACCCAGGCCATCGAGAAGCTCAGGCCCGACTTCGTCAACTCCATCATCCTGACCATCTGCGGCACCATCGGCTCCACGATGCTCGGCTCACTCAACGGCTATGTCTTCTCCAAGTGGAAGTTCAAGGGCTCGGACGTGATCTTCACGCTGTTCCTGTTCGGGATGTTTATCCCGTATCAGGTCATCCTGATCCCGCTCTTCCAAACCCTGCGGGCCATGAACCTGTATGGCGGCCTGCCCGGCCTGATCCTGGCCCATATCGTCTACGGCCTGCCGATCACCTCGCTCATCTTCCGCAACTTCTACGCCCAGATTCCCACGGCTCTGATCGAGTCGGCCCGGCTGGACGGTGCGGGGTTCTTTTCCATCTACCTGCGCATCGTCTTCCCCCTGTCCATTCCCGGCTTCGTGGTCACGTCCTTGTGGCAGTTCACCCAGATCTGGAACGAGTTCCTCTGGGGCATCTGCCTGACCAGACACACGGCCAACCCCATCACCGTGGGCCTGGCCAACCTGGCCGGAGGACAGGCCGTGACCTGGAATCTGCCCATGGCCGGTTCCATCATTGCGGCTCTGCCCGTGCTGGCCATCTATATCTTCCTTGGACGATACTTTATTCGTGGACTCCTGGCGGGTTCCGTGAAGGAATAAGGGCATCGGGGGCGGCTTGCGACAGCGGGCCGTTGTCGGGCGACTTGAGCCGCCCGAATCGCACCATCGTTTGCAAAGGCCTCCGGCTCACCGAGCCGGAGGCCTTTGCGCGCCCCCGCGAAGCGGCGCCAAAAAGTTTAGGAAAGGATGGGGATGGGGGGCCGGGGGCAAAAAAAAGGCCCGGACAGGTGTCCGGGCCTTTTCGTTGTATCTGCTTGGTCGGGTTGATCAGTTGCGATTGCGATCTTCCTCGTTGGAAGAACGTTCGTCCTTGCTCTCCGGGGCATTTTCATCCCACAGCCCGCAGCTGTGGTCGATGCAGGAGAGGCACGGTCCGGGATAATCCATGTTGGGCATAGTGTCCTCCGGGGTAAGGGTATGGGAGTGTCCGGCGTCTTGGCCGGGGTGATCATATATGAACATACGTGATAAATAACCACGAATCAGCTCCCGGCAAGGGCGGATGCGGCGAAAAATTCGATAGGTGGCGGGCGGATCGGCTAGGCGTGTTTTTGGCAGTATTCGAGGAACTTCTGGGCCTCGGAGAAGGCCGGGTTGATCTTCAGGGCCCGCTCGAGATTGCTGACACAGTGGTCGCTGTGTCCTTTCTCATAATAGACGCGGGCCAGGTTGAAGTAGACATTCTCGTCGGTATCCACGATCTCCAGGGATTTCTCGTAATAGCGGATGGATTCGTCGTAGTGGCCGTGCTTGCGCAGGGATATACCGAAGGAGTTGAATTTCTGGCGGAATTCGAAGGTGAACGCCTCGTCCAGGCCGAGCAGGGTGTCGAGGACTTTCTTGAGCTTGTCGAAGTCCTTTTTCTTGGAGTAGACCTCGCCCAGGCCGTAGTTGGCCTCGATGTTCTTGTCGTCGATCATCAGGGCCTTGAGGAATTGCCGCTCGGCCTCGTCCAGGTTGCCCGTGAGAAAGGCTTCCTGGCCCATCTCGATTTTGCGGCGCAGGGTTTCCAGGGCCGGGACCGTGTGCAGCCGGTAGTAGCTCGGCTCCGGGGTGTATTGCCTGAGGAAGTCCAGTTCGGTGAGGATGCTGCGTACTCCCGAAGGCACATGATGAGCGTTCAGGGGCTGGATCTCGAATTGCTCCGGGGAGAGTTGGCGGGCATACCAGTAGGTGATGTTGTCGTGCCTGACCGATGTACCGCCGGTGCCCACATCTGCTTCGAGCTGCAATGAATATACACCCAGAATAGCCGGATAGTCGTCCACGACCCCCACTCCCCATTTTTGGTCAATCCATGTAACGTGCAAACAATTCTTAAATTAGTGCAGGTCTCGGCATAGATCAATAGTTATTATGCGGCGGCCTATAGGGGGATGAAGAGAAAGGCCCTTGGAAGGGCCTTTCCCGGGCCGTGCGGATGGGGTCAGTCGCACGGCTTCCAAGGTTCGTTGACCTTGCGGTCGAAGCCCCGGAGCGGGATGGTGTCGGGCAGCAGGGGGCTGACCAGCGGGGTGAAGGGCTCGTAATTGTAGACCACGGCCACTTCGGCCAATTGGCAGGGAGCGCCGGGATCGTTGTCGATGCCGTCCCCGGAAGCCCGCACGTCAGGCCAGGAGCGGACGGTGATCGCAATGTTGGATTGTTTCAGGGTGGTCAGCCCGGCCTCGGTGGCCTGGATGATATCTTGGAGACGGGTGCCCGCGTCCGCGCCCCGGCCGGTGGCCGCGAAGCGCGCGCCGATCTGGGCGGCCTTCTGCACGGTGGCCCAGGCATAGACGGCATTGCCGCTTTCGATCACGGCCATGATCAGCATGAACATGACGGGCAGGATAAGGGCCGTTTCCACGGCGGCCAGTCCGGCGCGGCGTCCATTATTGCGATCTTTCTGCATGGCTCGAACCTCCCTTAGAGCAGTCGCCAGCCGAGCTGCTTGCCGATTTTCTTGAAAATGTCGGGAATGTCGTAGACGGACGGGGCGTCGAAGTAATGGTCGTCGGTCCCCTCCTTGCTTGAGGCTATTTTCTTCATGAGGTTGATGTCGGTATTGTCCGAGGAGCCGAATCGGATGGAGAATATCTCGATACCTGCGTCCTTGGCCGCCTGGGCCTCGGCGAGCATGTCCGCGTTGAGCACGCCGCCGTCGTTGCAATGGGCGGTGTCCACGCCCATGCCGTAGTAGGCGTTGGTCCAGTAATTGTTGGGCCTGTAGCTGGCGCGATAGGCCCCGCCGCACTCGCCGTCTTCGGTGTCGCCGTCGGTCAGCACGATCATGATCTTGCGGAAGTCGTCCTTGCTTCCGCCCTGGGTGAAGGGTGCTTCGGGGGTGAGGATGTTCCTCCCCCACTTGATGCCTTCGGAGATGATCGTTCCCGAGGCCGCGCCCGTGGCGGTCTGGGAGTCGATGGCCGCGATGATCTGGTGTTTGTCGCGGCTGAGGGCCAATACGGTCGGAATGCTGGAGCAGGTGTCCAGGGTTATGGAGCGCCGGTAGTAGTAGGGCAGGGCGTAGTATGCGTCCATGAAGTCCTCGTGGATGCCCTGGTTCAGCGAGCCGTCCGCGTTGACGCAGCCCTTGGCGTAGCCGTCCACGGCCTCGCCCAGACGGATCTTGCCGCGGAAGGGAACCAATCCGACCTTGGTGTCGGGAGTGGTCCCGTCGGGGATGAGCAGGTCGGTCAGTTCGCTGGAGGCCTGCTTGACCATGTCGATGGGTGTCCCCCTCATGGAACCGGAGTTGTCGATGACGAAGACCACTTCAAGTTTGTTGAAGCCCGCCATGGCGCTGGCCTCCACGGTCTTTCCCGCCATGCCCAGGACTTCCATGAGGAGCATTCCGACCTCTGCCTGGGCCGTGACCTTGACGCTGCGGATTTCGGTGCCTGCGGTGATGGACGTGACCTTGGCCTCTTCCATGTTGGCGGCAACCATGTCCCGCACGGCCTGGCGGACGACGCCTTTGGACAGGTCCGGGTCGTAGGGCAGCTCCAGGCTGCCGGCCAGAGCGCCCGCGT
Source organism: Desulfovibrio sp. Huiquan2017 (assembly GCF_017351175.1). Taxonomy (NCBI): domain Bacteria; kingdom Pseudomonadati; phylum Thermodesulfobacteriota; class Desulfovibrionia; order Desulfovibrionales; family Desulfovibrionaceae; genus Desulfovibrio; species Desulfovibrio sp. Huiquan2017. Next base: position 53,744 of record NZ_JAFMPN010000021.1, read on the forward strand.
CCACGGCGGCCTGGAGCCTGGTGTGGGTCAGGTACATGTTGCCCATGTCCACGGCGATGCCCGCCACCCCGAGAAGGACGGGCAGCAACAGGGCCATGAGGGCGCTGGCGGAGGCCCGGCGGGGCCTAGGGGAGCGGCATGGTTGTCTGCGCGACGAGCGTGAGGGGTTCGTCCTTGCCGAACAGGGCATTGCCGCTCTGCGAGCCGAAGATGTCATAAACATAGGAAACCTCTACTGTGACGGTGTTGTCGAGGGTGTCGGTGGTCACGTTGGTGGACAGCTTGTCCGGGTCGAGATCGGCGACCACGGCGGCGACCAGGGCCGCCACGTCGGCGGAGTCGCCCGCCGTGACCACGTGCCGGGCACCCTCGCGGCTGGCTTCCACTAAAGCGGAATAGGTGTGCATGGCGTTTCCGCCCTGCATCAGGAGCAGGATCAGGAGCGCCAGCACGGGAAGCAGCAGGGCGAATTCCACGGCGGCCATCCCCCGGCGTCCTTTTTCTATCTTTCTCATTCCCGTTCTCCTTGCATTCCGGAATTGGCCCGGCGGAAGGCCGGGTATTGGGTAACAGCATTGTGCGTGCCAAGGCGTAATGCCTGTCGGTAAATGGCCCGGCAACAAACCGTTTCGAATGGATAAATTTTTTTGTGACTCGTTTTGCGGATCGTGCGTAATGAACCTCGGATTCGTTGGTTATCTATTTTTTGTGGATAATAAACCCCGATTCCTGTAGGGTAACTCCGACGCGGGAAGAACATCAGCCGGGAGCAGACCTGTGGCCGAGAAAATACTTGTGGTTGACGACGACCGCGCCTTCCAGGGCATGCTGGTCGAAGCCTTGGCCGAGAAGGGCTACGCGGTGAAGACCGCGGCGACCGCCGAGGAGGGTATCCGGAAGGCCGGGGCCTCGTCCTTCGATCTTATCCTGCACGACATCCAACTGCCCGGCATGTCCGGACTTGAAGCCCTGAAGCATCTGGCCGAGGTGGCCCCCGGCGTGGACGTCATCGTCATGACCGGCTACGGCTCCAAGGAGTCCGGGGTCACGGCCATGCAGCAGGGGGCCTACGACTATTTCGAGAAACCCTTTTCCCTGCGCGAGATGGAGGTGGTGGTCCGGCGCGCCCTGGAAAAGCGCCGCCTCCAGGTGGAACTGGCCGAACTCAAGCGGCGCGGCGGGTCCAGCCCGTTGCACGACATCATCGGTCACAGCGCGCCCATGATGGAGGTCAAGGAGCGCATCGCCCGGGTGGCCGAACTCAACGCCGACGTGCTCATCATGGGCGAGACCGGCACCGGCAAGGAACTGGTGGCCGACACCATCCACGCACTGAGCGCGCGGGCCAAGGGACCGTTCGTCAAGATCAACTGCGCGGCCATCCCGGAAAATCTCATCGAATCCGAGCTGTTCGGCCACGAAAAGGGGGCCTTCACCGGAGCCACGTCCATGAAGCAGGGCAAGTTCGAGCTGGCCAAGGGCGGCTCCCTCATGCTCGACGAGATCGGCGACATGCCCCTGCACCTGCAACCCCGGCTGTTGCGCGCCGTGGAGCAGAAGCAGGCAGAGCGCGTGGGCGGATCCAAGTCCATCCTGTACGACGTGCGCATCATCGCGGCCACCAACCAGGAGTTGGAGGAACGGGTCCGCGAGGGAGCTTTCCGCAGCGACCTATACTATAGACTCAACGTGGCCACCCTGGTCCTGCCGCCCCTGCGCGAGCGCAAGTCCGACCTGCCGCAACTGGCCGAATTCTTTCTGGAACGGGCCAACCGGCGGCTGGGCACGGACATCGCCGGTGTTTCGCCCGCAGCCATGGAGATCTTCTTCAACTACGACTGGCCGGGCAACGTGCGCCAGTTCGCCAACGCCGTGGAGCGCGCGGCCATCTTCTGTACCTCCAGCCGGATCACCCCGGCCGAGGTGGATCAGGCCTTTTCCAACACCCGCCCCGCGTCGGACGGCGGGAGGGATGCGCCTGCAGGCGATGGGCTGCCCCTGAAACAGGCCCTCACCGAATACGAGAAGACCTTGATCGAGAATGCCCTTCGAGCTTGCGGCGGCGTCCAGACCGAGGCCGCCACCGCCCTGGGCGTGTCGGCCAAGAACCTCTGGAACAAGCTTAGGAAACACGGCATCAACCCGGCCTTGTTCAAGAAATAACAGCATAACCGCTGCTTCCCGCCTCCTCCCCACGCCGGGGAGGCTTCCACGTTTCGTGGGCTTTCGGCCCGCCGATACCCCGTCCTCCAGGGGGTTTTTCGTCTTTTGGATGTTGGAAAGAGCATCCTCAAGCGATGTACATTTGTGCGTCTACAAAAAATAGATTTCATAACACATTGAATTTATAAAATAAATAAACTCAGGCGCACGGATGGTTTTGCTGAGCGCATCTAAAAAAAATGGATTCTTGGGCCTCGGAAAGGGGGCCGGGCCGGTGGAGATTCGGGGCGTTTTGGATGTCGAAAAATTTTATCTCTTGGTATGTCGGCATGTTATATATCAATTTTTTCGATCAGCTTTCGCCGTGGCACGCGGGTTGCTCAATGGTGGGCGTGGCTGGTGCTGAAAGGCACAAAACAAATTTGGAAGATTCGAATTTAACCCAAGGAGACCGTAATGAACAAGCTGATGAACCTTATCCGTGACGAAGAAGGCGCAACCGCCATCGAGTACGGCCTGATTGCCGCTCTGATCGCCGCCGGTATCGTGACCGCGACCACCGCTCTCGGCGACGAGGTCGAGAAGACCTTCAACTTTATCGCCACCAAGATGGCCGGCGCCGCTGTGGACGCCCCCACCGATGATACTCTCTAAGTCATAGGAGAAACAACGCTAACCGTTCAACGGAAGCAGCCAGAGCAGCCGAACCGGGGCTTTCGGGATGGTCCCGTCAGCCCCGGTTTTGTCTCCGGGGGAAAGCGGAGGCAACAAAGTCGGCTCAAAGGGAATTGGGTGGAACTATGGAAATTCTCGTCTCTATCGCACTCGCTGCGGCGCTGGTCATCGGCTCCGTCACCGATATCCGCAGCCAGCGGATCTACAATTGGCTGACCTTCCCGCTCATTTTTGCGGGATTCGCCATCCACACCGCGTTCGGCGGCTTCGCCGGACTGAAGTTCGCCGCCGCCGGTTTCGCCCTCGGATTCGGGGCCATGGCCGTTCCCTATTTTCTCGGGGTCATGGGGGCGGGCGACGTCAAGCTCATGGCTGGCGTCGGCGCATGCCTCGGCGTGGAGGCGACCTTTCTCGCTTTCCTGTTCACCAGCATCGCCGGAGGCGTCTACTGCCTCGTGGTCCTCGCCCGCGATCGTTCCCTCTTGACGGCCGTCCTGCGCAACGTCCGCGACACCCTGTTGGTCCTCGTGGCCACCCGGAAGATGAATTTCGCCCCTTCCGCGCCCGGCGTGGCCTTGCCCCGGCTCTGCTACGGCGTGGCCATCGCCGTGGGCACGGTCGCCGCCATGGCCGTCTTCGTGTGGAAGACCGGCTCCATTTATGCCGGATACTAGGGAGAGCACGCAATGAGCAAGTCCAGCAAGGCATTGATCCAGATAGGTCTGGCCCTGGTCCTGGCCGTGGTGGCCGGAGCGGTTATTTTCCGCTGGACCAGCAACATGCGGCAGGCCGCCCCGGCGGTGAGCGCCCAGGCCCGGACCGTGTCCGTGGTCGTGACCAGGACCCCGGCCAAGCGCGGCATGAAGTTGACCGACAAAATGCTCGAAGTGCGCGGGTTCACCGCCGACTCCCGCCCCGAGGGCTCGTTTTCCAAGGTGGAGGAACTGGCCGGTCGCGTGCTCAGCCAGGACGTCGGGGCCAACGAGGCCGTTACGGCCATGAAGCTGGCCGACGCCTCGGTTCTCGGCGGGGGCGTTTCGGCCATGATCGAGCCCGGCAAGCGGGCCATGGCCGTCAAGGGCAACATGGTCATGGGGCTGTCCGGTTTCGTCCGGCCCGGCGACAAGGTGGACGTGATCGTGGCCATGATCGTGGGCCAGGAAGAGAAGCCGGTGACCAAGCTGGTCCTGGAGCACGTCAAGGTCCTGGCCACCGGCACGCAGTTGCAGCCGCCGACCGAGGACGGCGTGCCCGCCTCGGTGGACGTCTACACCCTCGAACTCTCCCCGGCCGAGTCCGAACGTCTGGCCCTGGCCGCCTCCCGGGGAACCCTCCATTTCGCCCTGCGCAACGAGCAGGACGAGGCGGGGGTCCTGACCACCGGGTCGGATATCCCCAAGACCCTGGCCGCGCTCCGGCCCAAGGTTTCGGCCGCAAGACGGCCGCAGGCCACCCGGATCGAGGTCATCAGCGGGACCTCCCGTTCCTCGGTGAAGTTCTAGGAGGCCGTCATGATGCGTACCTTCGTCATACGGATGCTGATCGTTCTGCTGGCTTGCGGCCTCGCCCTTCCGGCGTTCGCCGCCGCCCCGCCGGAGACCCCCGAAGTGATTTCCATCGTGGTCAACAAGTCCACGGTCATCAATTCCGATATCAAGGTGACCCGGATTTCCCTGGCCTCGCAAGACCTGGTGAACATGGTCCTCATCTCGCCCCGGCAGATTTACCTGACCGCCAAGGAGCTGGGCTCCACGTCCCTGACCTTGTGGTCCGGCAGCGAGGTCGCCAAGGTCTACGACCTGGTCGTGACCCCGGACGTGACCCGGCTGAAGCGGTTGATTCACGAGACCATGCCCGGCGAGACCGGCATACGGGTCCTGGCCTCGGGATCGTCCATCACCCTGGCGGGCACCGTGTCCAGCACCGAGCAGCTGAGCCGCGCCCTGGTCCTGGCCAAGGCCGAGGCCAAGGACAATGTGGTCAACCTGTTGAGCGTGGACGGCATCCACCAGGTCCTGCTGGAGGTCCGCGTGGCCGAGATGTCTCGTTCCGTTACCAAGCAGATCGGCTTCAACTTCGCGGCCATCGGTTCCAATTTCTCCATCTTCTCCCTGGTCAACAGCCTGGCTTCCTACAACCCGGAGGACGGCTATCTGGTCGGCGGGGACAAGGTGAACATGATGGGCTCGTATACCTCGGGCTCCTATTCCCTGTACGGCATGCTCAACGCGCTCAAGGCCAACGGCCTGGTCCGCATGCTCGCCGAGCCGAACCTGACCTGCGTGTCCGGCGAATCGGCCGAATTCCTGGTGGGCGGCGAAGTCCCCATCCCCATGCCCGGTTCGCTGGGCACCGTGGGCGTCGATTACAAGCCCTTCGGCATCGGGCTCAAGTTCAAGGCCACGGTCCTGTCGTCCGGTCGTATCAACCTACAGGTCAATCCCGAGGTCTCCGAGCTGGACTATTCCCGGACCCTGCCCGTGAGCGGATACGAGATTCCGACCATTTCCACCCGCCGGGCCAATACCGTGGTCGAGCTGGGGGACGGGCAATCCTTCATGATCGCGGGACTCATCAGCGACACCCTCAGGGAAAATTCCAACAAGCTACCCGGATTGGGAGAGATTCCCATGCTCGGCAATCTGTTCAGTTCCAAGGATTTCGCCTCCAACAAGACCGAACTGGTGGTCCTGGTCACCGCCCACCTGGCCAAGCCGGTGGACATGGCCGCCCAGACCCTGCCCACGGACGGCTTCAAGGAGCCGGACGACACGGAATTCTACCTCTTCGGGCTGCTTGAGGGGCAGGGCGATTCCAAGGGGGGGCGCGTTTCCGGGAATGGCGCAGGGCCTTCCGGCCCGGATACGGTCATCCGTCCGGAATCGGGTTTCGACGGGGAATTCGGCCACTCCTGGATCAACTAGATTTTATACGAGGAGGACGTCATGCGAAATATCCTGATCTACATCGCCATGGTGGGCATCATGCTTCAGGCGGGCTGCGGAACCATGTTCGAAAACGACCGGACCTCGCCGGAGTTCGGCAGTTCGGTGCGTATGGCCGTGGCCAGCCAGACCGCCAACCCCGAGGCCGGGGGCGATGCCCCCGTGGTCGGCATAGACGGGCAGTATGCGGCCGCAATGGTCGCCCGCTATCAGGCCGGTCCGTCCACGGCGGACGATTCCGACTCGGGCGCGGTCACCGGAGACGCGCAATGAGCGCCGTCCGATCCGGGCCCGCGCCGTTGACGCGGTCCGCGCCCGTTCGGCAACGGCGACAATCCGCATCCATCCGGCCCGACGGGGAGAACGGCGGTCACGCAATCGCCGTAGTCGAGGCCTCCTAGCGGAAACCAGGGGAAAGGAACCATGAACAACAGAGTGATACCCATATCGCTGGCCGTCATCGACCGGGATCAGCGGGAGCGTCTGGAAAGAATGATCTCCGCCAATCCCATGGTCCGCCTGGTCGGCGAGGACGCGGAAGAGATGGGCGTGCTCATCTACGAGCCCGGCGACTCCGTCGAGGAGGACATGCCGCACATCATCCACGCCCTGGAATCGGGGCAGGCCGAGGATGTCTACCTGGCCGGCGACGTGGCCGATCCCGAGATCCTCATCCGGGCCATGCGTAGCGGCATCCGCGAATATCTCAAATTCCCCGTGGACGAGAACGACCTGCGCGCCGCGGTCCTGCGCACGGCCATGCGTCTGAGCCTGGGCGTGGACGATACTGGCAAGGGGCGCCTTTTCACGGTCCTGGGGTGCAAGCCCGGCGTGGGATCGACCACCCTGGCCGTGAACCTGGCCTGCGTCCTGAACGAGCGCGGGCCCGGCCGCACCGTGCTCCTGGACCTCCGCCAGCCCATGGGCGAGATCCCCTATTTCCTTGACCTCAAGCACGACTACACCTGGGGCGACCTGGTGACCGATATCTCGCGGCTCGACGCCACCTACCTGCGCAGCGTCATGGCCGAGCACGCGTCCGGCCTGCACGTCCTGCCCGGTCCGGCCACAGGCGAACGGCCTGACGAGCACACCCTGTTCCTGATTCTCGAACAACTCCGTCACAGCTATGATTTCGTGGTCGTGGACGCGGCCGCCCCGGGCGAGGACGAACTGCCCAAGGAAGTGGAGTTGGCCGATTCCATCCTGTTGGCCATGCAGCTCTCTCTGCCGTGCCTGGCCCGGGTCGCCCGGCTTGCCGAATCCCTTTCGGGCCAGGACCCGGACGCGGACCGGCGCATGCGGCTGGTGGCCAACCGCGTAACCCGCAACGCCTCCATCGGCGTGCCCGAGGCCGCCGAAGTCCTGGGCCGCGAGATCGCCTGGGCCGTGCCCGAGGACGGGGAGGCCGCGCTTTCCGCCATCAATCAGGGCACCCCCCTGGTCCAGGCCTTCCCCAAGTCCGCCTCGGCCAAGGCCGTGCGGAATTTGGCCAAGGGGCTGGCCCCCGAAGAGAAAAAGGCCTGCAAGGGGCTCTCCCTGCCGTTCTCCTCGCTCTTTCGCAAGAAGGGCAAGGCTTCGGACGCCAACGACAACATGGCGGGAGCGGCCTTATGAACCTCGCGGAACGACTGAATCGAAACGCGACGCGGCGCGGTTCCGCCACGGCGGAGGCTCCGGTTCAGGCCAAGCCCAAGGCCCGGCCCGGGACGGCCAAGGCCGGGGCGGACGAACACTATTTCGACATCAAGACCCGCATCCACGACCGGCTCATCGACATGATCGACCTGTCGCTCCTGGACTCCCTGAGCGAGGCCGAGGTGCGCGGCGAGATTGCCAAGGTCACCGAGGGGTTGCTCTGGGGCGAGTTCCGCAACGCGCCTCTCAATCTGGCCGAGCGCAAGCGCATGCTGGCCGAGGTCCAGGACGAGGTCATCGGCCTGGGGCCCTTGGAGCCCTATGTCCAGGACCCCACGGTCAACGACATCCTGGTCAACGGCTACCGGCATATCTACGTGGAGCGTTCGGGCAAGCTGGAGCTGACTCCGTCCCGCTTCAAGGACGACGACCATCTGCGCAAGATCATCGACCGCATCGTCTCCAAGGTAGGACGGCGCATCGACGAGTCGCAGCCCCTGTGCGATGCCCGCCTGCTCGACGGCTCGCGCGTCAACGCGGTTATTCCGCCCCTGGCCATCGACGGGCCGTCGCTGTCCATCCGCAAGTTTTCCAAGGACCCCCTGGAAGTGGCCGACCTCATCGGTTTCAACTCCCTGACCCCGGAGATGGCCCTGCTCATGAAGGGCATCGTCCAGACCCAGCTCAATGTGCTCATCTCCGGCGGCACCGGCTCGGGCAAGACCACGCTCCTCAACTGCCTGTCGCGCAACGTGCCCGAGGACGAGCGCATCGTGACCATCGAGGACGCGGCCGAGTTGCAACTCAAGCAGGAGCATGTGGTCAGGCTGGAGACCCGCCCGGCCAACATTGAGGGACGCGGCGAGATCACCATGCGCGACCTGGTCAAGAACTGCCTGCGCATGCGCCCGGACCGGATCATCGTCGGCGAGGTCCGTTCGGCCGAGGCCCTGGACATGCTCCAGGCCATGAACACCGGCCACGACGGCTCCCTGACCACCGTCCACGCCAATACCCCGCGCGACGCGCTCATGCGCCTGGAGACCATGATCTCCATGGCCGGGTTGAACCTCAACCCCCTGTCCATGAAGCGCTACATCTCCTCGGCCATCGACGTCATCATCCAGGCCACCCGCCTGGTGGACGGCACCCGCAAGGTCATTTCCATCCAGGAGGTGACCGGCATGGAAGGGGAGATGATCACCATGCAGGAGATCTTCGCCTTCGAGCAGACCGGGCTGACCGCCGACGGCAAGGTGGAGGGGCATTTCACCGCCCGGGGCATCCGGCCCAAGTTCGCCGAGAAGCTCGAACGCATGGGATTCCCGTTCCCTTCGGAAATGTTCCACGTCACCCCCAGACCGCAACGGAACAAGGAGTAGGCCCATGTCCATGGCATTAATCATCGCGGCGGCGGCCGTGCTCATCGTCTTCCTGCTGGCCATGGGCGTCGGTTCGCTCATGCGGTCGGGTTCGGACAAGGCCGAGCGGCGGGTCAGGGAGCGCCTCCAGGCCATGGCCCTGACCGCCGACATCGACGCCGCCTCCGTGGACCTGGTCCTGCGCGAGACCACCATGAGCGAGGTGCCCCTGTTCAACCGGCTGCTTGAAGGCATGCGCTGGTCCGCCAATTTCAGCCGCCTGCTCTATCAGGCGGACGCCAGGGGCTCGGCGGGCGCCTACCTCCTGCTGTGCATGCTTCTCGCCGTCATCGGCGTCTATGCGGGGAGTTTCTCCGGCAGGCTGTGGGTGTCGGCGGCCGGGGCGATCATGCTCGGCTACGCCCCGGTCTGGGTCCTCCAGGGCAAGAAGCGCAAGCGCATGGAGCGTTTCCAGAAACAGTTGCCCGAAGCGCTGGACCTCATGGCCCGGGCGCTGAAGGCCGGGCACACCTTCGGCGGCGGCATGCGCATGGTGGCCGACGAGTTTGAAGCCCCCATCGGCCCCGAGTTCGGCAAGACCTTGGACGAGATCAACTACGGCATGGACGTGGATCGGGCGCTGACCAATCTCCAGGCGCGGGTGGACTGCCCGGACCTGAAGTTCTTCGTGGTCTCGGTAAACATCCAGCGCGAGACCGGCGGCAATCTGGCCGAAATCATCGCCAAGATCGCCTCCCTGGTGCGCGAGCGGTTCGCCCTGTTCGGCAAGATCCGCGTCCTGTCCGCCGAGGGCCGGGTGTCCGCCTACATCCTCGTCGCCCTGCCGTTTATCCTGACCGGCATACTCTATGTGGTCAACGCGGACTACATCCGCCTGTTGTGGACCCGGGAGTTGGGGCTGAACATGGTCTGGGGCGCGGTCATCTCCATGATCATCGGCGCGGCCATCATTCGCAGGATCATCCAGATCAAGGTCTAGGGAGGACGGCATGAACGATCAGCTCATTCCCCTGTTCGCTTCCGGCATCGGTTTCATCGCCGTGCTTCTGGGAGGCTACGGCCTGCTCGGCTACCTGAGCGGAGCCAACGACTCGGCCCGGCTCAGGGAGCGGGTTTCGGGCACGGCCGTCAAGCGGTCCGAGGCCCTGACCGCCCCGTTGGGCGAGGCGATCAAGGGTGCCGTGGAATTCTTCGGTCGGCTGGGCACCAAGATCGGCCCCACCGAGGCCGAGGAGATCGGCAAGAGCCGCCTGCGCCTCATCCAGGCCGGGCTGCGCAAGCCGGATTCCCACAAGATATTTCAGGGGGTCAAGGGCGTCCTGGCCGTCGGTCTGGCGGGCGGGTTCCTCCTCTTCCGCTTCCTGTTCATGGACGACATGTCCATGGGCATGACCGCCTTCGGCACGGTCCTGTTGGCCACCATCGGCGTGTACGGGCCCGAATACTGGCTGACCAAGAAGATCAACGGGCGCAAGGTGGCCGTGGGCGACGAACTGCCCGACGCCCTTGATCTCCTGGTGGTCTGTGTCGAATCCGGCATGGGGCTGGATCAGGCCATTGACCGGGTCTGCCGGGAAATGAGGACCTCGGGCCCGATCATCAGTTCCGAGTTCAAGCTGCTCTCCCTGGAGCTGCGCGCGGGCAAGGCCCGCGTCGAGGCCCTCCGCTCCCTGGCCGAAAGGGTGGGGCTGGACGACCTGAACAGCCTGACCTCCCTGCTTATCCAGGCCGACGCTTTCGGCATCAGCGTCGGACGGACCCTGCGCGTCTACTCGGACGCCATGCGCGTCAAGCGCTCCCAGCGCGCCGAGGAAAAGGCCGCCAAGATGCCGGTGCTGCTGCTTCTACCCCTTGTGGCGTTCATCCTCCCGACCCTGTTCGTGGCCATCCTCGGACCGGCGGTGATCATGAGCATGGACATGTTCCTTGAGATGAACCGCCACTAGGCAAACAGCAAAGGAGACCGTCATGAAAAAGCTTTGCATCATAGCGACAACGATTTTCGCGGGCCTGGTCCTGTCCGGCTGCATGAACAAGTCGTACAACGACAAGACCTTCGACGAACTGGCCTACGGCGAGGGCTCTCCGGTCACCCTGACCAGCGAGCAGCATGAGCAGGTGGGCGACGGCTACGTCCGCCGCGCCAAGCCCGAGATGGCCCTGGTTCACTTCAACAAGGCCATCGAGCTGGACGGGAACAATCTGGACGCGCGGGTCAAGCGCGGCGACCTGCTGGTTTCCCAGGGGCTCGACGAGCAGGCCCTGGCCGAATATTCCAAGGTCCTGGAAAAGGGCCCGAATCACGCCGTGGCCAATGAGGCCGCAGGCTGCGTGTATTTCCGGGCCGGGCTCTATAGCGAGGCCGAGACGCATCTGGCCCGCGCGGTGGCCCTCAATCCCATGCTCTGGAAGGCCCACAATTTCCTGGGCATCATCCACGACCGCAATGCGGAGTACGACGAGGCCGCCGAGGAATTCGCGGCCGCCCTGGAACTGCACCGGGGCAGCGGCGTGGATGAAATCTACAACAACTTGGGCGTGGTCCACATCGCCCGTCGGCAGTACGGCCAGGCGGTGGAGACCTTTCGCCTGGCGCTCCGTTCGGGCGGCATGTCCTCCCGGACCTACAACAATCTCGGCCTGGCCCTGGCCCGCCTGGACCGCCTGGACGAGGCCCTTGAATCCTTCAAGTACGCGGGCGGCGAAGCCAAGGCCAACAACAATCTCGGATACGTCCTCCTGACGGAGAACCGGCCCGCCGAGGCGGTGCCCTATTTCGAGCGGGCCATCGAGCTTTCCCCCAGCTACTACGTGAAGGCCGCCGACAACCTGAAACGCGCCCGTCTGGCGGCCCGTTTCCAGAAGACCGGCCCCCAACTTAGCGGTTCCACCCCGAACCCTCTGCTTCGTCAGTCCTTCCCCGACACGAAGCAGAACCCCGGCGAGCCTGCGGCATCTCCCGCGTCCGCAGGCTCGCCATCCTCCCCCGCCAGGGTCGTCAAGGCGGCCCTGGAGGCGCCGGGTTCCGGGGATCAGACTATAATTCCAGACCACAAGACCTACGGGCTGCACGTCAGCTCCTTCCGTGACCACGAAAGCGCCTTCGTCCATTGCGCACAGCTTGAGAAGCAGGGGTTCACGACCTGGATCAATCAGGTTGATCTCGGCGGCAAGGGCGTCTGGTACCGCGTCCTGGTGGGCAGGTTCGCCTCGGTCAAGGAGGCCAAGGCCGAGCGGCCCGACGTGCTGGCCATCCTGAATCTGGACCGCGCCCCGGTCTTCGAGCGCGTGGATCCCAGGCCCGAGGTCTCGGCCCAACTCTAACGACGCGACGCCTTGCAAGGCGCACCGCCCCGGACAGGCTCCCGCAATGGCCTGTTCCGGGATGACCGCGCTGTGGAGGAACCTTCCCTTTCCCGGGGGATTTCCGTATGTTCCCAAGAAGGCACGACGCCCGTTCCGGGCCTGAACCCATCGGGAGATGCAACTTGGCAGCTGACCGCACCCGACGCTTTCGCGTTCTCGCCGTGGACCATGACGAGTCCATGCTCATGCTCTATCGCGATGTCCTTTGCTTCGAGAGCGAGGAGCCGTCCGCCTTGGAGGCGCTGTTCGGCGACGATGCCCGACTGCCGTCCCGTGAGGAGATCGACGAGGACGCGGCCCGGCCGATTTTCGACGTGATTCCGGCCCGCGATGCGGCGGGGGGGCTTGAGGCCATGGACCGGGCCCTGGCCGAAGGCGATCCCTTCGCCATCGCGCTCATCGACATCCATCTGTCCGACCTGGACGAGGCGCTCGGGGGCATCGAACTGGCCGAGGGGCTGCGCCGCCGGGACCCGAACATGGAGATCGTCCTGCTGTCGGCCCGCCACAAGGTGCCGCTCAAGGAATTCAACAAGCGGGTCCAGCCGCCGGAAAAACTGCTTTTCATCCAGAAGCCGTTTCGTTCGCCCGAGCTCAAGCAGATCACGCTGTCTCTGGGCTCCAAATGGGACGCCGAAAACCGGCTCAGGGACCTGAACGAGACCCTGGCCTCCAAGGTCGAGGCCCGGACCAGCCAACTCAACGCGGCCAACCGGCGGCTTCGGCTCGACATCGCCAAGCGCGCTGCTGTCCTGCGCGAACTCCAGGCCTCGGAACAACGCTACCGGCTGCTCTTCGAGAAGGACATCAGCGGCAATTTCGCGGCCGACGCGCAGGGGCGTATCCTGGACTGCAACGCGGCCTTTGCCGAGATGTTCGCTTTCCGCCTGCCCGAGGACGTGCTCGGCGCGAACATCTTCGACCTGTGGGACAAGGCCGGGGCCGACGAATCTCTGCGCGGCCTGCTGTCCGGCTCCGGGCGGGTGGCCAGTCAGAAGGTCGTCTTCACGCGTGGATCGCTCAAGCGTCATCTGATGGTTTCCTGCGACACCGTGATCGGCGAGGAGGGCGGATGGGCGGAGCTGCGGGGCTACCTGTTCGACATCTCCGAACCCAAGCGCCTGGAGGACCAGTTGCGCCAGTCCCAGAAAATGGAGGCCCTGGGCACGCTGGCCGGGGGTATCGCCCACGATTTCAACAACATCCTCGGCGTCATCCTGGGTTATGCCGAGATCATCGAGTCCGGGGCCGAGCCGGATTCCGGCCTGGAACGGCGCATCGGGGAGATATCCCGGGCGGGCCGCCGGGCGCGCGACCTGGTCACGCAGATCCTGAATTTTTCCCGCCAGGGCCCCCAGGAACGGCACGCCATGACCCTGACCCCGCTGATCAAGGAGGCCCTCAAGCTGCTCCGTTCCAGCGTGCCCTCCAACGTGGCCATCGTCACCCGGCTTGAGACCGACCGCGACCAGGTCATGGCCGATCCGACCCAGATGCACCAGATTCTGCTCAACCTGTGCGGCAACGCCGCCCATGCCATGCGCGAAACGGGCGGAACCATGACCATCACCCTGGCCGACGTGCGGGCGGGAGATCCGGTGCTGCCGCCCGAGGATCTGGGCAAGGGCGAGCGGTTCGTGCGCCTGACCGTGGAGGACAACGGGCCGGGCATCGACCCGGATGTGGTCGAGCGCGTCTTCGATCCCTTCTTCACCACCAAACGGCAGGGCGAGGGCACCGGCATGGGCCTGGCCATGGTCCACGGCATCGTCAAGCGGCATGACGGCTACCTGGAGCTGGAGAACCGGCCCGGCCAGGGCGCGTCCTTCCATGTCTTTCTGCCGCGCAATTCCGAGGCCGTCCGGATTGAGGCGGACATCCCGGCCGATCTGGTCTTCCGCGAGGGGCGCATCCTGTTCGTCGATGACGAGAAGCCGCTCACGGACATCGGCCGCGAGATGCTCGAAGCCTGCGGCTTCGAGGTGGTCGCCCGAACTTCCTCCATCGAGGCCCTGGAGGCCTTCCGGTTCCGGCCCCGGGATTTCGACCTGATCATCACGGACCAGGCCATGCCGAACATGACCGGCATGGAGTTTGCCCGCGAGGTTCTCAAGATCCGGCCCGGCATCCCGATCATCCTGTGCACCGGCTTCTCGGACGCCGTGTCCTACGACCGGCTGCGCGATATCGGCATCGGCGATTTCATCATGAAGCCGATCCTCAAGCACGACCTTGTGGCCGCCATCAGCCGGCTCCTTTCCCGCGAATAACCGCCATCCGCCCGGCTCGCGCCGGGATTTTCGCCCGACAAAACCTTCGCCCGGTCCGGGGGCGTCGCTGGAGAAGGCCCGTAGAGGGAACTGTTCGGTGGACGGCGCCCGCGGCGCGATGATTGCGTCCTTCTCTTCATTGGGAGGGGCACGATACGCCGCGCCGTTCGCTGCGGCCGCGAACCCGAGGCGGGGGAATGGCTTCGACCGGGAGAGGGCGGTTAGACGCCGGGTTCCACGTAGTAGGTGATGCGGGTGCGGGGGGAGAGATATTGGAGCATTTCCGGGGTGAGCTGGGCCAGGCGGATGGATTTTTCCACGCGCAGGTCCGGCTCGTCGGTCAGGTCCACGATGAGCGCTTCCTTTTTGGGCACGTCCGGGTCGTAGAGCATGACGCTCGGGTTGAGCTGGTTCTGGGGGTTCACGGCCATGACCATGCCGACATCGCCGTTGGACAGCTCCACCACGGTGCCCGGCGGGTAAACGCCCAGGCAGCGGATGAACAGGGCAAGCAGTTCCACGTCGAAGAGGTGCTTCTGTTGGCCGAACATGTAGGACAGGGCCAGATACGGGGTCAGGGATTCCATGGGGTCGGCCCGATTACAGTGGTTGTCGTAGGCGTCGGCGATGGCCACCATGCGCGCCAGCCGGTCGATCTCTCCGCTTGAAAGCCCCTCGGGAAAGCCCGAGCCGTCCATGCGCTCATGGTGTTGGGCCACCACCCGGGCCGCTTCGCGCGGGAAAATGTCGATCCCCGCCAGCAGGGTCGCGCCGTGTTCCGGGTGCCGTTCAAGCAGTTCCTGCTCCGGCCGGGTCCGCTCGCCACGTTTTTTCAACAGTTTTTTTGGCAACCGCTCCTTGCCTATGTCGTGGAAGAGCGCGCCCAGGCCGAGGGCGGTCATCTCCGCCTCGCTCAACCGGGCCTCCTTGCCCACGATCAAGGACAGCACGGCCACGTTCATGGGGTGGGAGTAGGTCGATTCGCCCCGGTCTACCACATTCATCAGATGCAGGATGGACTCGCGGTCGTCCAGGAAATATTCGGTCAGCCGGGCGACGAAGTCGGCCGCAGCCACGGCCGCCTCGGCCTGCCCGGCGACCACGCCCTTGAGGATGTCGTTGAAGGTCTTGACGCAGGAGTTGAAACGCTTTTCGCACACGGCGATGCGCTCTTTTTTTTGTTTCAACCGCCGGGTCCGCTCCTTTTTGATCGCCCAGAGATGGTCGATGACCTCGCGCGGGGCGGCCTTTCCGGAGAGGGGGGCCGTTGCGCCCGGCCTGTCCGGGGTCGAGGGCAAGACATCGGATTTTTCCGGGATGCATGTCACGTGGGTGATGCCCAACCCCTTGATCAGGGCGATCTGGTCCGCGTCCTTGATCTTGAAGTTGCTGAACAGGAAAGGATGCTCAAACCAACCGGTCTTTTCCAGCCGGATGAAAACCCCCGGTCGAAGCTGATCCACCGAGATGCGGTATTCGGGCATGCTGCGCTCCATCATGATGGGCCAGCATACAGCATAGTCAAGTATCCGACAACCGTTAATGAATGAATCGACTGCTTCAACCAGCTGATTAATAAAGGGTTCATAAATCAATTTTTCGTTATCGGAGAAAAGGCGGCAAACCGTCCCGGGAGCGGCCGCCGCCCCCGCCGGAAAAGCATTGCCAAGAGAAGTGAAATGGTTTAGTTGATATTTAATCGGGTGTTTTCCACATTCTTTCTTGCCGGAAAAATTGAATTTAAGGCGGTTTGACGTATGCCGAGGAAGACTGGCCCTGAGAGATGGTTCCCGGTCGTTTTTTTTGCCCTGCTCTTTTTTTTCGCCGCCACGGCCGGACTGGTCTACTTCCAGACCGACCTGTTCCGGGGCCATGCCTCCGGGTACGGTCTGTCCGGCTTGGTGTCGGTTCGGGGATCGGTCCCCCTCGAACAGCTCGCCCTGACGGATCAGGAGATCGGCATCATCAACCGGACCGTGCAAAAATACCACGACACCTTCATTCGGATGGATCTCGTCGTGGACACCCTGGACGATGTGGACAAGATCACCCCGAAGACCATCCTCGTCTTTGCCGTGGAGCTTCAGACCAAGGGCGATCTCGTGGTCAAGTCCTGGAACCGCAAGGTCCCGCGCGGCAAGATGATTCCCCAGATCGCGGCCTACGTGGACAAGGCCGCGCGGGAATACGGGGAGTTCAAGCGGTTCCCCGACGTCAAGCAGAATTTCAAGACCCTGTACATTTAGTCGCCGATCTCCGGTGCGGACGGGGAAGCCCCGGGATCACATCCGGCGGACGGTCGGTTTCATGTGGAGCAGCGATTCTGGCAAAACGTGTATCGTTTTTGCGATTTTTTTGTTGCAATGCCCTGTATTCTGTGCTTTCAGTACGTAGCCTCCGCTGTCTTCAACCGTAGGCGATCCGCTTCCATAGCCCGTAGTTACGGGGGGCGGTCTCCTGCATACCCCACGGACTTCACGGCATGCACAGCATCCGCATCTCCCTGTTCCTTCTGGCTCTGTTGCTCTGTGCGGCGGGTTCGGCCCGGGCGCAGGGAAAGCCTGTGGTCTATTGGCCATATTTCAACCTTCCGCCCCAATTCATCGTGAACGGGGGCGGTCCCCAGGGCATGGGCATCGACGTGGCCAGGGCGTTGCAGCGGGAGTTGCCCGAGTACGAGCACGTCTTCATCTTGGCCAGCCCGCACCGTATTGACGAGGAGCTGCGCTCCGGCCGGGCGCGGCTGGTGGTCACCGGCCTGGTCCGGACGGCGGAACGCGAAGCCTACGCCCTGTATTCGGATGTTCCGTGCCGGATGATCTTTCCCATGATGGTCGTCATGCGCCGGGGGGACGGCCGCCGCCTGGCCCCCGATGGCTCGGTTTCGCTGACCGGGCTGGCCGTCGACGGCGACCTTTCCTACGGCTACGTTCCGGGCGTCAACTGCGGCGCCTTCGCACCGTTCGTGGCCTCGCTGACGTCCAAGGCGGCCTCGCCGCGCGCCTATGCGGCCCACGACGTGGCCCAGTTGCTGGACATGCTGGCCGCACGGCGGGTCGACTGGTTCGTGCACGATGCCCTGAGCATCTGGTATGCCGCCACGAAACTCGGCATGCGGGACCGTATAGCGGTGGTCCGGGCCGATGAATGCCCTTCGAACTCGTTCCCCGGTTACTTCGCCTGCCCCCGCACCGCCCAGGGGGCTGAACTGATGGCCTGCATCAACCGAGCCATGGTCCGGCTGGTGGCCTCGCAGGAACTGTACAGCGCTCTCAAAGGGTGGGTCCCCGGCGAGTTCGGCGACGCCTTCAACCGTACCTACGCCGAGTGCGTCCTGTCCGGGAAGCATCTGACCTCCTGCCACGTGGGTTGCCGCCGGGCCACCGTCAACGCCCGTTGAAACGCGAACCGGCCGGACAAGGGGCGTCCGGCCGGGGCGTTGCGTGACGGCAGGGACTATTCCGTCAGGTTCCGCTTCATTTCGTCATACTGGGCCTTGTCTATCTCTCCTGCGGCATAGCGCCGTTTGAGGATGTCCAAGGGCGTTTCGCGGTCCTTGTCCCGATCGCCGTCTCTGTTGGCGGTCCTTTTCAGGACCATGGCCAGGACAACGACGAGTGCGACCAGCAGCAGGATCATGAACAGGCTGCCGAAGGGCGAGTACATCATATGCCCGCCCCACGAGTTGGGTCCGCTTCCGTTGTACATGGGTTGCTGTGCGGTCAAGAGAAGAAGGGTGTCGGTCATGGCGTTTTCCGCCACGGCCTTACTGCGTCCCGCCGTAGCCGGGTCTGCCGCCCCGATGCCACGGGCCGTCCATCATGCCGCCGTCCATCATGCCGCCGTGCATCATATCCAAGCCGTAATAGGAGATGCCGCTTTCGCGCAGGTCCACGAGCATGTCCACCCGCATGGCATAGGCCTGGGCGGAGAGCTTGCCGATTTCCGCGGCCAGGGCCTTGGCTTGACCCCGGTCGATCTTTTCCTGGGCCAGAACGGCGTTCAATTGCGCGCGCTTCGACCACATCTCGCTGGAAAGCTTGGCGAGCCCGGCCTGGTATTTGGCGGCGATATCCTGATACGCCTTCTGCTGTTCCGGGGTGAGTTGATAGTTGTTCCAGCCGCCGTAGCCGGGGCCGCCCATCATGCCGTAGCCGGGGCCGCCCATCATGCCGTAGCCGGGCCCGCCGCCCATCATGCCGCCGCCGGGTCCCATGCCCATCTGGGCGGAAGCGGTGACGGCGAAGAGCAGCACAAACGCCAGGCACGCAATGGTGGTGATGCGATTTTTCATGACAAAGCCTCCTGTGGTTGCATTAGTGCATTTAGTATATCCTTTCGGATGGCGAGCTGTATTATTATCTACGAAGATGGACAGGCTGTCGGAATATCCGCCCAGCACGAAGAGGCCCCCGCATGGATTGGATGCAGGGGCCTCTTTCCGATATCTGTCGAAGTAAGGACTTGATATGGCCGAGCTCAAGCCTTGGTGCCCGTCGGTCGGACTGTTCGGCGGGAGAATAAACAAGGGGCCTTCAGCCACTGCGCCGAGAGGTCCAGCAATGTAGGACGACGTCTTTGAAAGGGGTTTTCCGCGGCATGGCGGGGAACATGGCGGAGGCGAGTCCACGCAGTTCTCCTGGGAAGGGCTTCGGTGTTGCCGGAATTTTTTTGGGGGAGATGCCGAGTGACGCTTATTTTGGCGGGTGCCACCGGCTGCACGCGAAGATTTAATGCGGGTACGAATAATAATTTTGTAGCAAAAAATAGCACAAATTCTTGACTCGTGTTACGCTCGGCGCTATCGTGCCACTTCCACAACACTTGTTGTGAACGCATCCTGCGGGAAGGGGTTTCTGACCTAAGGGCGAGCGCGTTTCGACGTGTCGCCCTCCCTGCGTATGCGCCGCCGCTCCCCCCCCCTTCCTCGGGACACCGAGGAGGCACAATGACACATACCATGGCCGCTTCGACGGCCGCACCCGAAGCCGAGATCGCCACGAGGGCGCGGGAGGTGGTCTCCTGCCCGGGCAACGCCTTCGTCGCCCGCGTCCGTCTGGTGGACGGCGTGGTGGACGAGGCCTGGAGCACGGGCCGCATGGTCCGGAATATGAATGTATTGCTCAAGGGTGAACTGGACGCCAAGGGGCGCCCCGGTTTTGTTCACCAGGCCCATTGTCTGTGCAACGACGGGCATGCCCTGGCCGCCATCCGGGCCGTGGAGGACCTGGCGGGCGTGGCCGTGCCGCAAAGCGCTGTCCTGGTGCGTCGTCTGGTCCAGTCCCTGCGATGTATTCAGGAGCATCTGCTTCATTTCCATCAATTTCATCTGGCCGACTGGGCGAGCCTGGGCAGGGCATTGCGCGCCGATCCGGCCCGGACCGCCTCTCTCGCCAAGCGGCCCGGAGAGGACGCCGCCCATTTCCGTGCGCTCAAGGAGCGGCTGCGCCGGTTGGCCGAGGTGCGCGGGAGCGCAGGGGACCAGGCGCGGCATGATGGCGCGTATCGGGGGCCCGACGAACTGCATCTGCTGCTGTACGGACACTCGCTGGAGGCCGTGCGGATCGGGAGATCGCTCCAAGAGGCCCTGGCACTGCTGGATTGCGGCCCCAAGGGCTTCAAGGCCTACCGCATCGGCGGGCTGTCCGAGGATCAGGACTTGAGCTCGGAAAATCTGGACCGGCTTCGAACCATTCTCGACGGGTGCCGCGAATTTGTCTGTGACCTCTTTCCCGTCGACCTGACGCGGCTGGCCCGTGTCTACGCCTCGTGGAGCGAACTGGGAGCGGGCGACACGTTGCTGACCTGGGACAATGAAACCGGCGCGGGACTTGTCGATCCCGTGGGCGGTGCGGCGGCCTGGAAGCTCACCAAACCGGACGCGACAGCCGTCCGCGAGGAGCGCGAGCCGCAATGGCAGGGCACGGACCGGCATCGCTACCGGCTGTTCACGGGACGCGACGAGCCCTCCTTTCGTTGGGGCAATGGCGCATATTTCTGGCTGCCCGCGCCGCGCCACGGGGACATTTCCTGTGAAGTGGGGCCGCTGGCCCGGGTCATGGGCGGCATGCTTGGCGGCGACCGCGCCGTGGAGCGAACGCTTTCGGACCTGCTCGGCGGCTGTGGCTTGCCTGTGGAGGCCATGAACTCCACCCTGGGCCGGGTCCTGGCGCGGGGCGCGGAGTCCGCCGCTCTGTTGCGTTCCCTGCCTGGTTTGCTGGATGAACTGGAAGGGGCCCTGCTCGGAGGGGCGGTCCGCTTGGTGGATTTCGCCCTGCCCGCAGCCGGGGTAGGCGTGGGGCGGGTGGAGGTGCCGCGCGGTGCGCTGACGCATTCCATTCGTTGGGGAAACGGTCGGATTCTCAACCACGATTACCTGATTCCATCCCTGTGGAATTTCTCTCCGCGCGACACCTCGGGCGTGCGCGGGCCGCTTGAACGCGCCCTCATCGGCACGCCGGTGGCCGACGCCGGGCACCCCGTGGAAATCCTGCGCACCCTGCACCAATTGGACCCCTGCAACGATTGCCACGTGGTCGTCGAGGACCGCGACACCGGCCGGATCAGTCTGGCCATGGCCTGATTCCCCACTGAACAAAGGAAGCGGAAGATGAATCGAGAGACGATACTGGACGCCCTTCGGGACGAGGTCTGCCAGGATGCGCTGTTCCGGCAGGCCGACCAAGTGCGCCGGGAGCAGGTGGGCAGCGACGTGCAGTTGCGCGGCGTGGTCCATTTTTCCAATTATTGCCGTTGCAATGACCTGTATTGCGGTCTGTTCAGGGACAACGCGCGGTGCAAGCGGTTCCGCATGACCGAGGATGAGATCGTGGATACCGCCCTGACCGTAGCCGAGGCGGGCCTGCACACCGTGGTCCTTCAGTCGGGCGAGGACCCGTTTTTCACCAGGGCCATGGTCTGCTCCGTCATCGAGCGCATCCTGGATCGGGCGGATGTGGCTGTGACCTTGAGTCTCGGGCTGCGTTCCCGCGAGGATCTGGCCGCGTTCAGAGACGCCGGGGCCGAGCGTTATCTCATGAAACACGAGACCATGAACCCGGCGCTTTATTCGCGCATGCGCTCCGGGTTGAAACTCGACGACCGGCTGCGGCTCATCGACTTGCTGCGCGAACTCGGCTTCCAGGTGGGCGTGGGCAACATCGTGGGGTTGCCGGGCCAGACCGTGGAGGATTTGTGCGAGGACATCCTCTTTTTCCAGGACTTCCAGCCGGACATGATCAACATCGGCCCGTTCATTCCCCACGCCCAGACCCCGCTTAAAGACGATCCCGCGGGCGACATCGAGCTCATGCTGCGCGTCTTCGCCCTGACGCGGATCGTCACCGGCGACACGCACATGGCCGCAGCCAACACCGTGGCCACCTTGGCCCCGGAGAACGGACAGTACCGGGCCCTGACCGAGGGCGGGGCCAACGTCATCATGCCCAATTGCAACCCCTTCCTGAAGAGCCGGGAGGACAAGGTCGAGTATGAGTTCCAGATCACCACGCGCAAGCGCTACGTCTCGGTGGACGAGGCGAGGAGTGTGGTCGCCCGGGCTGGAAGAACCATTGGCGAGAGCAAGGGTCATTCATTCAAGATGCAAGGAGGAGCGAATTGATCAAGGTAGCGATTTACGGCAAGGGCGGCATCGGCAAGTCCACGGTGACTTCCGGGATTTCCGCCGCCCTGGGCCTTCAAGGATACAACGTCATGCAGGTGGGCTGCGATCCCAAGACCGATTCCACCATCAACCTGCTCGGCGGCACCCCGCCGCCGCCCATCCTGCAATACCTCCAGGAGCAAGGCCGGCCGGAGACCCTGGACGCCATCGTGCGGCGCGGCTTCGGCGGGGTGGCCTGCATGGAAGTGGGCGGTCCCACGCCCGGCGTGGGCTGTTTCGGCCGAGGCATGCTCACGGCCTTCGAATTGCTCGACGAGATGGGGGCCTACGACACTTACAAGCCGGATGTGGTCCTCTACGACATCCTGGCCGACATCGTCTGCGGCGGCATCGCCGTGCCCATGCGCGAGGGGTTCGCGGACAAGGTCTGCATCGTCACCTCGGGTGAGAAGATGGCCTTGCTGGCCGCCCGGAACATCATCCTGGCCCTGCGCAACTTCGCGGACCGCAACTACGCCGAGCTGGGCGGCCTGATCCTCAACTGCCGTGACATGGCCGACGAAGTGGAGCGGGTCGAGGAGTTCGCTCACAATATGGACACCGAGGTCATCGGCGTGATTCCGCGCGACACGGTCATCCATCAGTTTGAGGAAGATGGCAGGACCATCGTGGAAGGCGACCGGACCCTGCCGACCTCGGGGCGGTTCTTCGACCTGGCCCGGACCATCGTCAATTTCGCCGAAGAACGCAACGCAGCCTGACCAGGAGGATACTATGGATTTGGATCACGCCCGCATCCGCATCGAGGATCTGCGGGAAAAATCGGATTTTCCATTCGCCCCGCTCGAGGGCGTGGGGCCCAACCTGGCGGGCTGGGGGGTCATCGAAACCTGCCTGCTCCTGCCCGAGTCCGTGGCCATCATGGCCGGGCCGTCGGCTTGCCTGCGCCATTCGGCCTTCATGGCCCACGCGCGCGGCTTCACCGAGCGGTTCTACATGCTCTGCGTGGAGGAGCTGGACATGACCATGGGCAATCACCTGCCCAAGGTGGAGCGGGGCATGGCCGACATCCTGGCCCGGCGCGACGAAAAGGTCGCCTTCCTCATTGTGGGCTGCCCGGACTACATCCTGGGCACGGACTTCACCGGGGTCATCAACCGGCTGGAGGCGTCCACGGGCAAGCGGATCATCCTCGGAGCCATGGCCCCCATCACCATTGGCCTCAAGGAGTCGCCCTTCACCTCGGCCTACACTTCGTTCTTCGAGTTCCTCAAGCACGAAAAGCGCGAGCCCAAGGATGACCGGCTCAATCTCCTGGGTACCTTCATGCCCCTGTCCGCTTCCGGCGAATTATACCGGGTTCTGGCCGAGGCCGGACTGGACGACGTGCTCCAGATTCCGCTCTGCCCGGATCTCGAGACTTTCGCGGGCATGGCCCACGGCCGGGCCTCGGTGGTCATGCATCCGCTGGCCAACGGGTTGAGCGGCAAGCTCCAGAGCGAGATGGGCATACCGACCTGTTTTGCTCCCACCGCCTACGGGTTTTCGACCATCCGGGAACAGTACGGGCTGATCGGCGAGGCCGTGGGGCGCACCCTTTCCATAGACACGACCGAGGCGGACGCCGTCGAGGCGGCCCGGCCCATGCTGGACGTCCTGCGCGGTAAGACCGTGGCCGTGGGGTGCGGCATCAACGGCAGCCCCTTCGAACTGGCCCTGTTCCTGGCGGACAACGGCGTGAACGTGGAGACGCTGTTCGCGCGCGGGACCATCAAACCCTACGAATGGGGGCTCATCGAGCGACTGCGCGCGGCCAAGCCTGACATCATGGTCTACAACGCCTCTCATCCGGCCCTGTGCGGTCGGACCGAGCCCTTCGACCACGTGGAGGTGGCCTACGGCGTGGACGCGGGCATCTTCTGCGTCAACGCGGCCAACGTGCCCCTGTCTCGCTACCAGGAACAGAAATACGGCTATGAGGCCACCTTGTGGATGCTGGACCAGACCATGGATGCCCTGGAGCACCCTGTGGCCAACTATGATTGGATCTACGGCCACGATTTTCTCATCTAAGGAACCGTCATGAAAGAATATCATCACCTTCTCCCCCTGGCCACGGGCTACTTCGGGGTCAGCTCGGCCCTGTACGATTTCGAGGGGCTCGTCGTGGTCTACGGCCCGGCGGGCGGGGCCTGGCACATCAATATCGAAGACGAGCCGCGCTGGTACCGGGGCCCGGCCACGGTGGTCGGCGCGGGCCTCCTGGAAATGGACGTCATCCTGGGCAACGACGACAAGTTCATCGACAACATTGTCAAGACCGCCGAAGGGTTGAACCGCCGCTTTGTGGCCCTGTCCGGCACCCCCATCTCCGAGATCATCGGCACGGACCTCAAAGGGTTCGCCCGGACCATCGAGTCCCGCACCGGATTGCCGGTCTTCATGGTCCCCACGGCCGGGTCCGAGCCATACCCCGAGGGCGCGTCCAAGGCCTTCCTGGCCCTGGCCGACAAGTTCATGGACCCGGACGCGCCGGGCCTCGGCAACGGCGTCAACGTGCTCGGGGCCATCCATCTGTCCACCGGCAAGGAGGCGCACCTCGGCCCGCTGTTCGACATCCTCCGCGAGGAGGGCTTCTGGCTGATGAGCACCTTCGCCGGGCTCGTGCCCGGATTGAGCGATCCCCTGGAAAGCGTGCGCAACGCACCGGGCGCGGCGGTCAACGCCGTGATCTCCACCAGCGGCCTGGCCTTGGCCGAGCGCATGTTCGCCGATTACGGCATCCCGTTCGTGGTCGGCATGCCGGTCGGGCTGGCGGGGTGCAACGCCTTCATGGCCATGCTACGCGGCGAGGAGCCGCCCGCGCCGGACAGGCCGGATCAGGCCGCTCCGCAGCGGCACGCTTTGGTCATCGGCGAGCCGGTCATGAG
The DNA here is from genome assembly GCF_017351175.1 of Desulfovibrio sp. Huiquan2017. Lineage (NCBI taxonomy): Bacteria > Pseudomonadati > Thermodesulfobacteriota > Desulfovibrionia > Desulfovibrionales > Desulfovibrionaceae > Desulfovibrio > Desulfovibrio sp. Huiquan2017. The sequence goes on from NZ_JAFMPN010000021.1 coordinate 78,737, forward strand.
CTACGGGCTGAAGCACTGCCTGATCCACGACTTCGGCATCCCGCGTGTGGACGTGATCCGCGTGACCCCCTCCCAGGCGCTCTTCCGCGAATCGCCGGGCCGCAGCGGCCTGCTGGCCGAACGAGGCCCTCACGATCGAGACTCGGACGGCGAGGCGGAGATCGCCGCCCTGATGAACGATCCTTCCGTGGACTTGATCGTTGCCGACCCCTGCTACCGCCCCCTGACCAATGGTTCGGCCGTGTTCGTGGATCTGCCGCATGTCGCCATGAGCGCCCGCATCCATTGGGATATGGATTACGACTACATCGGCGAGCCGGGGTACGACTACCTTGCCTCGCACTTGCTGGACGACTGAACCCAAGGAGGAAATCATGTGTCTCGCCGTTCCCGCTGAAGTGCTCTCCATTGATGCCGACGTGGCCGTCTGCCGCGTGGACCAAGGGCAGACCACGGTCAAAGCGTCTCTGATGCTTCTGCCCGCTCTGCCCGAAATCGGTGAATTCCTGATCATCCATGCCGGGTTCGCCCTGCGCATCCTGGACCGGGAGGAGGCCGAGGAGAGTTTGCGCATGCTCAATGAAGCCGTGGGCTGTCGCCTGGCCACGGGCTCCGAGGTGTAGTTGATGAGCTTCGAATTACTGGAAAAGTTCCGTGATCCGGACCTG